>JANPAD010000491.1:0-13377 GCA_031429735.1 Bdellovibrio sp.
AGCGACTAAAAAGGCTTCCGCAAAAGCGAAGTAGTCGTTTTAAACTAAGGGCTAGTCCAAGATTGGTCTAGCCTTTGGTTGTCGAATGAAAAGATATACAAAATTTAAGAAGGCCGTTTGAAAATAACATTATGAATTCAAACGGCTTTTTTATTTTTATCATGTGCTTAATGAGTCTTTTTTGGGCCATTCAGCCGCAAGCGCAGGAGTCCGGTGCCCAGGTGGCCGCTGCCGAATCAGACTATCAAGATATTTTCTTTCTCTGTAAAAATACAAAATCAACACGTTGGTTACGCGCGACTCGCCAAAACGGTAAATGTGTTACGACTTATTCAAAAGAAGGCTACCTGCAAGTGATCAGTTCGGCGACTTATTTTGCCAGCTGCGAAGCCGTCCTACACAACGTTCGAAAAAACATTGAAGAGGGTGGCTTTAAATGCAGCCGGCTTGAGACCTACTCTTACATTGATATCGAGTAAAATATGAAGATCGCATTGGCGCAGATGAACAGTGTTGACGATTTGCGCGTGAATATAAATAAGATCAAAAAGATGATTTCGAGTGCTGCACAAAATGGCGCCGATTTGGTGTTGTTTCCGGAAAATTCACTTTATTTTCGAATCAAGTCGGGAAGTGCGATCGTCGCCGTCAAGCCTGATTCTGCTGAACTTAAAGAAATTGCTGAACACTGTTTGCGTGAAAAAATCAAAGCGCATTTGACAACCGCAATTTTTGAAAATGATGTGGTTTACAATGGCTCAGTTTTGTTAGATGAAAACGCAGCTGTGCAGGTGACTTATCGTAAAATACATTTGTTTGATATTGAGCTTGAAGGCCAATTGCCGGTTCGGGAGTCAGATGTTTTTAGTCATGGGCCGCGGCCTTCGACTTTCGAGCTCGGCGGGTTTCTGTTCGGAAGTTCGATTTGCTATGATGTGCGTTTTGCCGAACTTTATGCGAGCTACGCAAAAAAAGAAGTCGATGTTATTATCGTTCCGTCCGCCTTTTTAGTTAAAACCGGCCAGGCGCATTGGGAAACTTTGTTGAGGGCGCGTGCGATTGAATCACAGTGTTATGTTTTGGCGCCGGCACAGGCTGGAGCACACATGTCTGTGCAAAATTCAGACGATCGACGTGAAACTTTTGGACATACAATGGTGATTAACCCATGGGGGCAAATTGTAGCGAGTTTACCCACAGGTGAAGGTTTGCTTTACACGGATCTGAATAAGCACGAAATCGAAAAAGTACGCAAACAAATTCCGATGAAGAGTCACCGTCGGGATGTTTTCTAATAGCCAATTTTTAGCACTTAAGTTATAAACGAATCAGCAGTAGGGAGTGAATCGTTATGAAATTATTCATATGTTTATTATTAGCTGTTTCATTCTCGGCCGAAGCGGCTCAAATATCACAGTTTGTTGAAGTTGCACGGGCGCGTCTTTATAAAGGCGGCGCCGATGAAACTGATCTGAAAGTTCAGCCGGTTTTGTACCAGGCTCCTGCTAAAAAGAAAAAAACAATTAATCTCGATCCGCAAGAGGGTGGCTTTTAAGGAGTTCAAGTGAGTGCAGTTGATTCATTACCTGAAGGTGTGACACGCGAAACTATGGAAGTGGATGTTCTGATCGTAGGCGGTGGCGCCGCGGGTTTGTCATGCGCTTATCGGTTGGCGACTGAGATTGAGCAGCACAACTTGGCCGTGGCCGAAGGCAAACTTCAGGCAGAGCGTATTCCGGAGCAGATGATTGTTGTTCTTGAAAAGGGCATAGAAGTCGGCGCGCACAGTTTTTCGGGCGCGGTTCTAAACCAAAAAGCTTTGGCTGAACTGATGCCGAACTACAAAGAGTTGGGCTGTCCGATTGATGCGGAAGTCACCAAAGACGCTGTTTATTACTTATCTGAAAATTCTTCTTTTAAGTTGCCGATCACGCCACCACCGTTTCACAACGTAGGTAAAGCTATTGTCTCTTTATCTAAATTAAATCGTTGGCTTGCTTCGCAGTGTGAAGCAAAGGGTATTAATATCTTTCCGGGTTTTGCTGCAGTGGAAGCGCTTTATAACGGCGACAAAGTTGTTGGGGTGCGAACTGGCGACAAGGGCCGTGATAAAAATGGTCAACCGAAAGCTAACTTTGAGCCAGGTTTAATTCTGAAAGCTAAAACCACCGTCTTCGCAGAAGGCACGCGTGGCAGTCTTTTTAAACAGGTTTCTAAAAAGTTAAACCTGCGCGACGGAAAAAACGCTGAAGTTTTTGAAGAAGGCGTTAAAGAAGTTATTCAGATGCCTGCGGGCACGGTTGAGGCCGGTCAGGTGATCCATACAATGGGTTACCCGCTTAGCAAATCAATCGGTGGAACATTTATTTACACCATACCGGGCGATAAAATTATTTTAGGCCTAGTGGCGTATCTGGATACGCAGGATCCGTTGCTTGATCCGCATCGTGAATTACAAAAATTAAAAACTCATCCGTTTATTGCTAACATGATTAAAGGTGGCAAGGTGCTGGCTTACGGCGGTAAAACTTTGCCGGCCGGTGGTTGGTATTCAATGCCGAAGCTTTACGGTGATGGCTTTATGGTTTGCGGAGATTCAGCCAGCATGGTGGATGTTCAGAAACTTAAAGGCATTCATTTGGCGATGAAATCCGGCATGATGGCGGCATCTGTTGCTTTCGAAGCCGTTAAAAAGCAGGACTCATCAGCTGAAGTTCTTAAGCACTACGAAACGGCCGTTTACGGCAGCTACGTGAAAGACGAACTTTATCGTGTTCGTAACTTCCACCAGACTTTGTCGAAAGGTTTAGTGGCTTCGTTGCCTTTGATCGCGCTTCAAGAGATCACGGGTGGGCGCGGGTTGTTTGATAACATGAAAGCCCATTTGGATGCGAAGACCACGCTTAAAGTTGACGAGGTTTGGGGTTCGGAAGGCGAAAGCGCTCCAGAAAACAAGCTTCCGGCTGCCGATGGGGTGCTGATGTTCGATAAACTCGGCAGTGTCTACCTGACAGGGACCATGCACGATGAGGACTCGCCTAATCACCTTTTATTGCAAAATGGCGACATCTGCCGGACGGTCTGCGAGCCAAAGTACAAGTCTCCATGTGTGAAATTCTGCCCAGCTAGCGTATATGAGATGCTGCCGTCGACCGTTGAGGCCGGAAAGTATGATTTACAAATTAACTATACGAACTGTATTCACTGTAAAACCTGTGATATTAAATGCCCATTCGAGAATATTGATTGGACCGTGCCCGAAGGCGGCGGCGGACCTAAATACACCGAAACTTAAGGTTTAAAAGCCTTAAGCTAGTTTTATTGAAATTTGAATAGGATGGTTTTATATGGCGCATTTTTATGCCTCTTGTCCTCAAGGTATGGCTGACATTGTTGAAAAAGAATTACAATCTTTCGGACTGCAAACATGGGAAAAGACTTCCGGTGGTGTGGTGTTCGAATCAAACTGGGCCGGTTGTTATAAAGCCAATCTGATGTCACGTTTTGCCAGCCGTATTTTAAAACCAGTCCTAGATTTTCCAGCTTATCAAAACGACGAACTCTACAATAATATCCGCAAGCACGATTTCACTAAATACATTAAGCCGACACAAACTTTAGCCATCGATGTGGTTGTTAAAGAATGCATGCTTCATGACCAGCGCTTTGTGGCGATGAAAATCAAAGATGCCATCGTCGACCAGTTCCGCGACAAGTATGGCGTGCGCCCGGATGTGGATTCAAAAAATCCGGATCTTCGAATTCATGTTCGCGGAATTAAAAACCAATTCTCAGTTTCTGTAGACACTTCGGGTAATTCACTGTTCATGCGCGATTACCGTTTGATGACCGGTGAAGCTCCATTGAAAGAAAACTTAGCGGCGGGCCTTTTGGGTTTGGCTGAATGGGACAAAAAAACGGCGATCGTAGATTTGTTCTGCGGTTCGGGTACGATTCTAATTGAAGCGGCGATGATGGCGTTGAACGTAGCGCCGGGTCTGCAGCGTAAAAAATTCGGTTTTATGAACTTGATGGATTTTGATCAAGTGGCTTGGGACGACGTGGTTCAAGAAGCTATTCAGGGCGAAAAAGAAGAGCTCGATTTTAAACTCTACGGTTACGATATCGACAAAAAAGTTTTAGAAATTGCTAAACGTAATGCGAAAAGCGCGGGTGTGGCTGAGCATATGGAGTTTAAAGTGACTCCGGTGGCTGTTGCCCTTCCGCCTGAAGAAAAATGTATCGTGATTTGTAACCCGCCGTACGGTACCCGTATCGGTGACGAGGATAACTTGAAAGACGTGTACCGCGACTTGGGCTTTACGTTAAAGCACCGCTTTAACGGCACTGAAGCTTGGATTTTGTCGGGTAATAAAGATTTATTGTCAGAGATGAAATTAAAATCGACACGTAAGCATTTTGTTTTCAACGGTAATATCGAATGCCGCTTCTTGAAGTATGAAATGTATGAAGGCAGTAAACGTACACCAAAGGGCGAAGGCAAAACATCATTGAAAGTTGAAAGCAAAACGCAGCTCAGCTAACAATGGGCCAGCCACAAAAAAAATCTTATATGATCGTGACTCTACAAGGTGTTTTGATGATCGCGGTTGCGGCCACGCCATTTTTCGTTGAGTTCAGGCCGCCGGCAGTACCTACGCAGTGGGCGGACTGGGTGGGAGCTGTTGGGTTTATCGCTGGAATGATCATTGTGTTTTCGGCTGTTCACACGTTACGACGTGCCTTCACAATTCACACAGCCATTAGGCAGGACACGCAGCTTGTAACGGCTTATCCGTTTAACTTTTCGCGAAACTCGATGTATCTGGGTGGGTTGCTTCAGTGTTTTGCTTGGAGTCTATTGCAGAGATCGTGGCTTACGTTTGTGCTTACGCTTGCACTTATGTTTTTACTTAATTTTAAAGTTCAAGTTGAAGAAAAAAATCTTGAATCCGTATTCGGCGAAGTCTATCTCAAATACAAAAATTCAGTTCGTCGTTTTATTTAACTTAGTTTGGGTTTTTGTTTAGTAAGAGATTTGCGATTTTTTCAAAAAAAATTACATCGTCTTGACTGAAGCGGGCTGCCGTAGCTGAATCGACGTCGAGCACGCCAATGACTTTTTGATTTCGAATCAACGGGATCACTACTTCAGACTTGGAGCGGCTGTCGCAGACAATATGTCCGGGAAAAGAATCAACGTCATCTACGCGCATACTTTTTTGACCGGTCGCAGCGGCTCCGCAAACACCTTTTGAAAATGGAATCATCGTGCACGCGGGAAGGCCCTGAAACGGGCCGAGCCACATCGTCGAAGCGTCGTCAGGCTCAACCAAATAAAACCCGACCCAGTTGATATCGGCAACTTGGCTCATCAAAAGCGATGAGATATTGGCCAGATCGGTGATCCAGCGGCCGGTGAGAATAGCCTCAGCTTCCTGAAGCAGTTCTCGTTGGCTGAGTTTAGACTGTGAACGGTTTTGTGATGCCGACATAGGCCGCGATTAGGAAAACGCAAATGATGATCGTATAAAGCTGCCAAGCCATGTGGCCCTTCTTTTTAATCAGAGTGGCAACCCCGCCCATGAACAACCAGATCGCAAGTTTGATAAGGGCCCATTTTGGGAAGTCGGCCATAAGCTGCAGTTTAGCTAAAAGGCCGAAGCCGCTGACGAGAATCAACACAAGTCCTACACCGTGAGTAATAAACGCGAACTTTTTAACTGTACCTTCAATAGCTACGCCCGTAACTTTGAGAATAACCAGGGAAACGAGACCTGATAACAGAAGTACAATTCCGAGCAAATGCATTATCTTGTAAAACTCGTATGACATAGAGACTCCTTTTAGGCTTCATCCTCAAGATGAAGGTGTTTTAATATTCGACGAACCTGTTTACGTAAAGTTTTGAGGTGCGGAAGTGAGCTGAGTGTTTTCACGCTGTCGATATGCGACTCGATTGGAAATCCGCCGTACATGCCGGATTTTTCGATATCGCTTGTGACAGCCGCGCGCCCTGAAAGAATCACGTTATCTGCGACTTTAACATGACCTACCACATGAACTCCGCCCGCGGTCATTAGATTTCGGCCGATCACTGTTGAGCCGGCGACGATAAAGCCTGCGGTTACCAAAGCATTTTCGCCGATCTGTACATTATGGGCCACGTGGCAGAAATTATCAAATTTTGAACCTTTTTGAATGCGCGTGTCGGTGAGAGTGGCGCGGTCTACTGCGCAGTGCGCGCCGAATTCGCAATCATCTTCGACGACGACGCGACCCACTTGCGGAATTTTATGATGATTAAAATTTTGATCTGTCGCAAACCCGAAACCATCTTGGCCAAGCGATACGAAAGGAGCGAACAGGCAACGACTGCCGACTTCGCAATAAGGACCGACGTAATCGTGGGCGGTAAGAACACTGTGGTCGCCTACTTTTGCGTAAGCACCGATCACGCAATAAGGACCGATGTGAGCCGTTGGTGAAACCAGTGCGGTCGGATGAATAACGGCGGTCGGATGTAGGCCTTGTCTCAAGTGCGGAGAGGCTTCATCAAAAAGACCTAAAACTTTTGACATGGCCATTGAAATATTTTTTGTCGTCCAAATACTCATACCCGGTTTGATATGGGCCTTGGTCTGTTCATAGACGCCTTCAAGAACGACAAATCCGAGCGCACCATGTGCCGCGGCAGCTTCAAACTGTGCGGATTTAGATGCAAATACAAGAGTAAGCGGTTGCGCTTCGGCCGGTGGAAGTACCCGTTCAAAATTCAAAGAGACATTTTGAACGGCGACTAAAAAATCGGCGCCTGCCTTCGAAATTTCTGCGGAGCTGATAGACTTCATGAAATTAATGTAATGCTTCGCAATAGAAAAGACATCATTTTACTTGAGCTTCGAGCGGTGCGCGATATAAGAAACATACGAAGAGGTTTACGATATGGCTAAAAAAACTGCAGCTCCTAAAAAAACGGCCGCAAAGCAGAAAGTGGCAAAGCCTGCAAAGGCAGCTAAGCCTTCTAAGCCGGCTCCTGCGGCAAAAACTGCAAAAGCTAAAGCCGCTCCTATGGCGAAAGCCAAGCCGGTTGCCAAACCTGCGGCTCCAAAGGCCGATAAAAAAGCCGACAAAGCTTTGGTCAAATCTGCTGCTAAGCCGGCACTTATGACGAAAAAGGGTAAAGCCCAGCCTGTTGAAGTCGAAGAACCTGTCGTTAAGAAAATTCAAACTGTGACGTCAATGATCGAGCAGGGTGACGCTCCGGCGGAAGACGCTGCAAAAGTAGATAAATTAAGCAAAGTAAAGCCCATTCGTGTTGAGAGAGGTAACCTTGCTGATGAAAAAGCAAAGTGGATTGAGCTCAACAAAAAGTACGGCAAAGAAAAAGCGTTAGCGTATAAAATGTCAGACAGTTTTGCCTCATTATCACCCTTGCAACACAAGGTATTGGGGTGGGGATTTATTCTGACAAATGACAATGACCGCCTGGAAGTGCTGTTTGAGAACGGGATTCGCGTTCTGATCAGCAACTACAAAAGCTAGTTTGTCGTTATTTCAATTGCATATTTCTATAAAAACCTTAGTATTTGAGGCGCATGTCAAAAGATGATTTAGCTCAGTTCGATGGAAAAGTTGTGGATGCTCTAGCAGGCGGTCTTTATAAGATCGAACTGGAGACCAATAAAGTTGTTATCAGCGCCAAGCTTTGCGGCAAAATGCGACGCTTCAATATTCGTATTGTTGTCGGCGACCGCGTCAGCGTGGGCGTTTCGCCATATGACCCCACACACGGGCTCATCATGTACCGACATAAATAATTAAGTTATTTTTTCGCGCATGTGTCCAAATCAAGTAGAAAAAAAATAAGAAAAGGAATCTGAGTCATGGAACAAACTCTACAGAGTTACTTGTCTCGTTTTGCACAAGGAATTGCACCGAAGTCTGCCGCAGCTGTTTTAGAGCTGACGGCTGAAGGCGGAACCGTACCGTTCATCGCGCGTTACCGTAAAGAAAAAACCGGAAACCTCGACGAAGTTCAGATTCGCCAAGTGATCGAAGCGAACGAAACTTTTCAGGAAATCGTAAAGCGAAAAGCCTTTTTGGTTAAAGAGATCGGTGAGCAGAAGAATCTGACCCCTGAGATCGAAAAACGTATTCTGCTTTCTTGGGACCTGAATGAACTTGAGGAGATCTACAAGCCGTTCAAGAAAAAGAAAAAAACCAAAGCGACTATTGCGCGTGAAGCAGGTCTTGAACCGCTGGCTCTTTGGATCTGGGATAAAGGTCATGGCAAAGTACAAGACGGCGACACGATGGAAGTTAAGGCTAAAAACTTTATCAGTGTAGATAAAAAAATCGTAACTTATGATGACGCCATCAAAGGTGCGCAAGATATCCTCGTTGATAAGATTGCCAATGAACCTGCATTGCGTGAACTTGTTGTCCGTAATTATTTCGAACAAGGTCAAGTGACATCAAAGGCCGCAAAAGGCCTTAAGCCGAATTCAAAATATGAAATGTACACGAAAGATTACTCTGAATTGGTGAAAAACCTTCTGGAAGAGAAAGCGTCACATCGCTACATGGCGATGAAACGTGGATGGGAAGAAGAAGAGCTCAGCGTTGATATCGCGGCTGAAGACGATATGCTTTTAAATCAGTTTGAAAAATTCGCGACAACTACTCCGGACAACGCCGTCGGCACATTCCTAAAGGAGTCGGCTCGCTTGGCTTTAAACGTTTATGTTGTTCCTTCAGTTAAAAATGAAGTGCACGCGAAATTAAAAGAAAGATCAGACGAACACGCGATTAAAGTTTTCGCTGAGAATGTTCGTCGTGTTTTGTTGGGTTCTCCGTACGGCCCACACTGCGTGCTGGGTGTTGATCCAGGTTTGCGTACAGGCGCCAAGATTGCGCTTGTTGATAAGGGCGGAAATTACGTTTCTCACACAGTTATGCACATTTTGGGTGATAGCGCTGAGGCAAAAGCCACAACTCTGATAGGCGAAGTAACCAAACAAATTAAAATTGAAGCGATGGCAGTCGGAAACGGCACGGCCGGTCGCGAAACTGAAATCTTTTTGAAAAAAATCCTGAAAACTTTAGGTAAAGACAAAGAGATTCCGGTGATCATGGTGAACGAGTCAGGCGCCTCTGTGTATTCAGCAAGTGAAGTGGCCCGCGCTGAGTTTCCGGATTTGGATGTCACGGTTAAAGGTGCGATTTCGATTGCCCGCCGGTTGCAGGATCCGTTGGCTGAACTTGTTAAGATCGATCCGAAATCAATCGGTGTTGGGCAATACCAACATGATGTGAACCAGTCTTCTTTGAAAAAAGGCCTGGAAGGCGTTGTTGAAAGTTGCGTGAACAACGTTGGTGTTGACGTGAATACGGCGTCTTCATCATTGCTTTCTTACGTATCGGGTATTGGACCCGGCTTAGCCGGTGCGATCGTTGAACACCGTAAGAAAAACGGTTTGTTTCAAGACCGTTCCGAGTTGATGAAGGTTCCTCGCTTTACGGCGAAAGTCTACGAACAAGCTGCAGGTTTCTTGCGTATATTAAATGGTAAAGTTTTTTTGGACTCAACCGGCATTCATCCTGAACGTTACAGCGCGGTTCGTGACATGGCTCAAGATGTAGGCGCTTCATTGAATGAACTGGTCGGCGACGGAGCTAAAAAATTACTGGCGGCCCGTACAAAATGGGCGACGGTGATTGGTGAGTACACTTTTGATGATATGCTAAAAGAACTTGAAAAGCCGGGACGCGATCCACGTGATCCGTTTAAAGTGTTTCAGTTCCGCGAAGATATTTTTGAAGTTAAAGATTTACAAGAGGGCATGATTTGCCCTGGCCTTGTGACGAATGTAACGAACTTCGGTGCCTTCGTGGATATCGGCGTTCATCAGGACGGCTTGGTTCATATTTCTGAACTGGCGCATAAGTTCGTCGAAGACCCGCGTAAAGTCGTGAATCCGGGCGATGCGGTCACTGTCAAAGTTCTCAAAGTGGATCAGGCGCGTAACCAAATTTCACTTTCAATGAAACTTGAAGCAGTCATCGACCATAAATCTTTTCGTGATCAGAAAGAAGCTCGTCAAGAGCGCCCACAGGTGCGCGACGCGGGTCCTAAGCAGACGTTTAAGCCGCGTGGTGATCAGGTGACTTACGGCGGAGCAAAGGGTGGCAATGCCGGTGCGGCCAAGCAGGAATTTAAACCGAGTGCCGGTGGTAATCGCCCAGGTCAGCCCGCGCGCCAGGCGAGCCCGTTTAACAATCCGTTTGCAGCTTTGATTAACAAGAAATAACAATAAAAAAATAGGCGCAGCCTAAGAATTAGCTTAAGCTATAAAAAACAAGGAGCCCCAAAATGGCATTAAAAATCGGCGGAAAAAAGAAGAACAGCAAAAATAAAAGCGCTCGTCACAAAGCGAAGCGCATAAGCAAAAAGAAAAGAATGACTAAAGCGAAAACAAAATAGTCTTTGAAATCAAAGAATATTTACGTCATTCGACACGGCGAAACCGACTGGAATAAGAACCATCGGTTTCAGGGCCAGACCGATATCAAGCTGAATGAGACCGGCCGCGAGCAGGCCATTAAGCTTCGACCTCTGATGCAGCAACTGCAAGTAGAGTCGGTCTATGCCAGTACTCTTTCGCGCGCTATCGAAACGGCCGAGTTGGCCACCCAAGAACTTAAGCTGACAATTCAAAAAGATGACCGGCTTCGGGAAACCCATATCGGCGAAGCTGAAGGTGTGACCTTAGATGAGTTGATCGCACGCTTCGGTGAAGACTCGCTTTTGAAATGGCGTTCTTACGATGAGCGCTTGCTGGATTTCAGTTTTCCGCAGGGTGAAACCAAACGTCAGATGATGTTTCGAGCCCGGCAGGCCTTTCTTGAAATTGTGCAGAATTCGAACCGCAACTCGATGGCCGTTTTTACGCACGGGATGCTGATGCGGGCGCTGACCTACGTTTTCGGTGAAGGTTTACCTTGGGACCCGCAGCATTTTTCAAATGGTTCTGTTCATCACTACATTTGGACCGATTCAACGCCCGATGTTCTGACTTATCGTAACCGCATTTTCTAAATTGATGGATACGGATTTTTTTTCTACGTTTGATCTTGAATTAGTGCGGACCGAAAACTTCGATGAAGTTTTGGCTTTTGAAAAATTTCGAGACAAAATCGTTTGTATTTTCTTCTGGGGAAAAGATTGCCCCAATTGTGAAGTGGCCAAAAAAGTTTTAGTCGACCGCGAAGCTGAAACAAAAGCTTTTGATATTCAGTGGCTGCACGCCAATATCTACGACGACTTTGCATTGGCGAACCGTTTCGGTCTTTTTGGCATACCTGTTTTTATGTTTTTTTATAACAGCAAGAAGCTAGGAAAAATCAGCCCGTTTCCGGGTTTTGAGCCTTTTAGCGAAGCCGTTTCAGGACTAATTCAAAAGTATAAAAAGTCGTAAACTGCCACTTTAGTTTTTTAAATAAGCCATTGATCTGCAGCCCAGCAGACATCCCCATGTTTTCCCTTTTTTGTCTCAAAGAAAAATTAAGAGGCCGAGATCAATGACCGAACAGACGTTTGCGTTATCACCCGAAAAGGCAACTTAGCTGAACAACCCGGTTATCGCCAGTGTTAGTATTTTAACAGGTTTTTTTTACATTGTATTTTAAAGTAGCTTTTCTATACTGTCTATATGCCTCATCGCAGTCTAAAAGAAGAAACTTCATACTCTCTGGACCCGTTGCAAAACAATAGGGGGTTCTTTAAAAAATTCATAGTGGACTATTGCGACCATAACGCTCTAAATCTGTGTTACTTTATCGCGCCCTCGCTTTTTCTTATTCTTGCTGTATTTGAAACATTATATAGACCACAATTCGGTTCGGCATCAAAAATAACTTTCAATTTTTTTGCAGAAACTGTTCTTTTTAACTCGACCCATGTCGGAATCACACTATTTTTACTCACCTCTAACCCTTATTTTAAAGATTATGTTTTTGAAACTAAAAAAATACATGGTGTTAATTTGTGGTACAAATGGGGCCTCGGTTTTTTGTTTGCTCTTTCAATTTATTTAATTCTCTTCTTGAGCCCGCCCGGCGTGTTTGGCGAAGTGCCAATGCATCTCTTATTGACGATTGGGCTATTGATTTACGGTGCTCATCATAACATAAGCCAAGGTGTAGGTTTTTCGCTGCTTGATTATTCAAATTCTGACCGGACCAACGAAAAGTTAAAACGTGTTATAAAGTTTGAAAAGATTTCAAAATACATCTTACTTTTTGTTGCGGCTATCGGAATTGTCGTCAGGGCTATTGTCCCCGGAGACTATCACTTTTATTTTGTAACCGGATTAGTCGTATTTTCTGTCTTATTATTGAGTTATCACATTGTAATTTTGCATGCATGGGATCCTCAATCTCTTCCAAAAAAGGTATTTTATTTGCCCCGATATTTGCTTATTGCATTGACCTTAAACAGCATATTCGCAAATTTGGGCCTGGCCGCCGCCCACTCAATCGAGTATCTGATAATAATGTATAAATTTAACGACACACTGAATATAAAAGCGACGCTTCGGGGTGCGACTAAAGTTTGTATATTAGTAATATGCATTCATGCTATTTTGTCTATTACGAATGCGCATAGCGGTTTACTTGCGTTTTTTACAAACGATTCATCCCCCAGTTTTTTATGGTATCATTTAGCAGCTAGTGCATTTTATGCCTTAAATTTTACGCATACCTACGTTGATAGTTTTATTTTTAAGTTCAGTGACCCGGCGGTTAAAAAAACAATTGCAATCGGACTTTTTAAAAATACGTTGCGATACCGCCACTGAGGACGATTCCGGAAACGGAAGCGCCTGATGTCTGGGTTGTGCTGTAAAGAGCTGAAAGAGAAAAGCAATGGTCTCCGCTGAGAACGAACCAGCGATAGTTTCCGCCGGCGGCTAAATTTGTAGCTGATGAGCCGCCACCGCTGCTTTGGGAAATTCGGCCTATGGCACTTAGAACACCTTCGACCCCAACTTTGTTTTCGTTAAAATTGTAGTAGCCGATTGCGCCGAGTGCGGTTGAACTGGTGTTAAAACCACCTGCCGACGTGCTGACGTATTGAAGCAGCGGACCTACTTCGTACTGTTTGAAATTCCATAAAAATTCGCCGCCTAAGGTTAGCTGTGAGCTGCTTGGGCTTGATGTCTGGTTGATGTAGGAGAAATTGGCGTCGATGGCGTAATCACGTCGAAAGCTTGTTTTAGTTGAAAAACTGCTGCCACTGCCGACGCTGTAACTGTCATTCACGCTGACGCTGGAGGGATCACTCATCTCAACGACGGCTCTTTTGCCCTGAAT
>JANPAD010000492.1:0-1531 GCA_031429735.1 Bdellovibrio sp.
CATGAAGCCAGAACATAACTACAAGCAAGCTTATGCGCCAAATAGTCCGAATTCCGAAATACTTCATCTCAACCTAACTATCATTAAGACAATCAAACCGATTGCGACAGCTGTTTTAAAGCTTAATGGACATTGTAAAAACAGCTTGCACTTCAGTATCCATTCGGATACTATTTAAATGGAAGCCGTATTAAAAAAACTGGTTAATTACGAAACCAGCACGGGGAAATGCCCCGTTCGTGCCTGGTTAGATGAACTAGACAGCGTTGTCTCGGCTCGGATTCAAGCCAGGATCAGGCGAATAACTTACGGCAACTTCGGTGACGCCAAATCAGTCGGTCAAGGCGTTAGCGAACTTAGGATAACATTCGGCAGTGGGTACAGAGTTTATTTTGCTCGCTACGGTGAAGAAATTATTTTGCTTCTATGTGGCGGTGACAAAGCATCACAAGTTCAAGATATCCAAACGGCTCAAAATTATTGGCTCGATTTCAAAAGGAGAATTAATGAATAAAGCCAGTCGTTCCTATGAAAAAGGCTTGATTTCATGGCTTCAAAAAAGTCCCGAAAATCAACGTGAATATCTTAAAGCCTCTATCGAAGAAAACGCTGATATGCCAGAGGCAATACTCTCGGCAATTCGTGAAATTGCCGAAGCTCGAGGCTATGAAATTTTAGCTAAAGAAGCCGGTCTAAGTCAGAAAGCTTTGTATAAAATACTGTCTAAATCGAAAAATGCTAAGCCACGCTTTGAGACGATTGCTCAACTTATTCAAGCCCTTGGACTTCGGTTCACCGTCGAAGCAAATCCAGATAAAAGATTAGATCTGTAACAACGTACGGGGTTGGACATAGCCTTAAAGTCCAAAGAAAACTCAAAGTCAGCTAGCGGTCAGGCCTACGGGCATCACGCCATTACGGATGCTCTCGGCTAGTTCTAAATGATCCTTCTGCCCGAAAATTTCTTTAACCTCATCAATAGGTTTCGGGTCCGGCGCCAGTAACTTGATTTTCTTTAAATCCATAATTCGACGATAAGAGTCCTCAAGATCGGCTTCAAGAAGTTGACCTTGAACAGCCGCTTCAATCAGGCTTTCCATGGCGACTGCAGGGGCTTCAGGCTCGCTACAATAAAGTAAAATATCGGCCCCGGCCTGAAGCGCACGAACAGCTGCAAAACCGGTTTCGTAATGGTTCGCGATAGCCTTCATGTCTAAGTCATCGGTAATAATTAATCCGCGAAATTTCATCTCTTCTCGAATAAGGTTTTTCAAAAAAAATTCTGAAAAAGTCACCGGCCATTTCGGATCAATGTTTTTAAAATGAATATGCGAAGTCATGACCATATCGACGCGGCTGCGCAAAGCTTTTTTAAACGGTACAAGTTCTACCGTCTGTAAACGTTCAAGGGTGGCCGTTTCGACGGGTAGGTCACTGTGGGAATCGATCACTGTGTCACCGTGCCCCGGAAAGTGTTTCGCGCACGAGATAATTCCTGACTTAATGTAGCCGCGGATCAAAGCTGAAATCA
>JANPAD010000493.1:0-4790 GCA_031429735.1 Bdellovibrio sp.
AATTTACGATCATGAAGCGCATGTTGATTTAACTTTGTTTAGAAAAAATTGCTCTGGAAAAGTTTCTATTATTGGGCCTGAGCTGAACATGACTCAAAAATTTCACGATAAAAGTTATGATTTACCTGATTTTACGGTAAAATTGACCGAAGCTGAGCGTCGCGAAGCCTTTGCAGAGCTCGCTGGTCTATTCGCAGACGAGTTAAAGGCATCAAAGCCTAAAAAAGCCGTATAGTTGAAACTCTTCATTTAAATACTGAGCTGGGTCGGGGCGGGTTAAAGCTTCGAGACAAAGCAATTTTGCATTTCCTTTCAGACTGATATTGAGATTTATCTGGCGAACACTGTGCACAATTGTGATCGCATTTTTATGGTAGCTGTAGTCATGAACGAGCAATCGATCGAGGTTGATTGTGAAATGTAATCTAATTGTCTCGCGAGGTCGCTCAATCTGAAACCGTTCAATTAAAAGATCTTTAAGTTCCGAAAATCCGGACATGATTTGCGTCTGATGCATTTGGCAGCTTCCTAAACTCTATTTTAAAATAGAGAGCAATATTGCAGCCAGCTGAGGCACCGTGGTTTTGTTCGCTGTAGAAGTGTCTTTGAACACCAGGCTTAACGGATGTAAGGCATGACGAGCCAAGTTCGACTTTTATATTCGTCATATTCGGGAAAATGAGCATTCAGCTCCATGTCTTATACTTCATGTGCCTATTCTAGGTAGCAGGAGTCGATAAAGTCCAGTCTTCATCAGCTGGCCTTTTGGCTTGAAACATTCTTGCGAACGGCTTTTGCTCAAATAGGCTCCAAAAAGTTCCGATAAAGTTCTATGGATTTCAATAAACTCATCGGCGAAATTTTTCTTGAAGACCAAATTTATGAAATTTTACATTTTGATATTGAAGCCAACTTCAAGCATTATTCGGAAAAATTTATTCACATCTATTTTTCACATCTTGAGTTTGGAAAAATTCACATTGATCAGGTTTTAATGATGCAAAATGAAGATGAAATGTACACTGTGAATAGAAAAATTATAGGGCAGCAAGGCTGGATTGAAATTTATGACCACGATGCACATGTTGATATAACTTTGTATAGAAAAAATCGTTCCGGAAAAGTTTCGATTATTGGACCTGAGTTGAACATGACTCAAAAATTTCATGATACAAACTATGATGTACCTACCAATATACCAAAATTGACTGAAGAGGAGCGTAGGCGAGCTTTTGCAGAACTGGCGGGTCTATTTACAGACGACCTGAAAGCCTCAAAGTTTAAAAAAGCCATATAGCTAAAAATATTCATTTAAAAACAGAGCGGGGTAGGGTTGAGCTAAGGCCTCAAGGCAAAGTATTTTTGCATTTCCTTTGAGTTTGGTATTGAGATGCTTTTGACGAATACTATGCACAATTGTGATCGCATTTTGATGGCAGCTGTAATCATGAATGAGCAATCGATCTCGGCTTATTGTAAAATGCAATCTAATCATTTCACGCGGGCGCTTAACCTTGAACTGTTCAATTAAAAGATCTTTAAGTTCCGAAAAACCGGATATGATGTGGGTCTGTTGCATGTGGCCGCTTCCTAAACTATTTTTGAAAAAAGAGAGCAAGATTGCAGCCAGAATGAGCTTTGTTTTTTTTATTATAACTGGTAGGACATGGCCGCTATTTGCCTCTAAGGAGTTTGCCAAATTTAAAACAAATTGGCGAAATATTTTTAGCCGCCGATTCTGAAATCGTAATCGTTCGCAGCCTATTTTGTCGACAAAATTTTATTGTTCAGTAGGGTTGCTGCAGCAGTAGGTACGACCGAAAAGCCTTTGACTCCATCTTCAATCGTTAAACGATTGTTTTCAATTACGTGAGAGCGTCCTGAGCGAATTTCAATAAGGTTCTTCGATACTCGACCGCCGCCGGCAATGACGGAATTGGTCATGCTTGATCCATCTCCGGCTTCATCACCGATCAAAAGTGCAGAAGAGTCTTCAGATTGAAGCCAGCTTCTATCAATTTCAATACTGGCTCCCTGGAGTACGTGCACGGCAGGCCCTTTTGTCGTACTTGATGCGCGGAGGTTTTTGATAACGACATGGTGGGGAACTTTGTGCACAATCACACAGTCCGCTGAACTTGGTGCATTGCTTTTAACCACACCTCCAGAGATTAATTGGTTGCCGCTTTTGATGTCGAAGCAATTTTCACGATTAAGCTGCATGCTCGCGTTAATGAATTGATTTCCGCTTCCAGCAGCCGGTCCGACCTGCACTCCATCTTCAGAATTTTCGTCTGAAACGAAATCTGTGATTATATTATCAGAGCCATCAACAAGAACACCTAGTCCGTGCGCATCCGAATCGCCGGGAGTAACATCAACACCATTTTTTGAAGTGACTGTATTTCGTAAGGAGTTGGACGATCCTGTTATTGTAACTCCAGCAAAACTGTTTTCATTCGAGGTGATGTTTTCAACTGAACAGTTCGTACCACCTATCCACACACCTTCGCGAAACCGCATAAGTTTGATATCTTTGATCGATATAAAGCTTTTTGTGCCAAGCATGATACCCCTTCTGCGGAGGTTAACCTCAATCAACTTGTTCCAGCGCAACGGGGAGCGAGTGCTATATATATAAAGAGAGCCGCCATTGGTTTCTTCCCAGGCCCATTGCCCCTCGCGCGAAAGGTCCTTCGCTGAAATTTTTGTTAAACGGTCATCCAAGGGGACTCCATCAACGAAAATCCTTTGAGGCGGACTCGCATCTGCCTGTAAAGCGGTAGACCAGACATTTTCATTGGTTTGAATCCAGGTTTGTGCAGAAATATTAACGCTGCCACTCAGGACGGGGCTAGGGCCTGTGCCATAGCTCGCGATTTGAATCGGCGCATCGAAAGTGCCCGAACCGTTAATCGTGAGGCTTTCGTGCCAAATCTGGCCACGTTTTAATAAGATAGAATCTCCAGCGCCCAGCTTGGTTTCGTTTATGGGAGCCAATGTTTTCCAGGCCGAGGTTTCGCTTTCGCCGCTATTCTTGTCATCACCCTGTGTCGCATCGATATAGTAGCGGTGGGTCGTTTGAGCTAATTTTCTAGCCTCTTGAGAGGGCGTTGTGCTGCAACCGAAGACGTTCACGCAAAGAATGAAAAGAGTCATCAATTGAAGCTGTTTTAAAAGTCTGTTGAAATGCATATGAATTAAGTATGTGAATCGGTCATTGGGAGGTCAATGCGAATGTCGAAGGCGTGAACGGCCAAGGTATTCGCAATCGCCGTATATTTAAGCACCCCACCCCCAAAAACTCTCAGGTTGACCACTGGCGCGAAACCCCCTAGAACTACTCACTCAGCCTTAGAGTTCCCAGAGGACCCTTTGCGCAGGAGGAAAAAGAAAGACGCATGAACAAGATATTAAGTAAGAGAGACAAAGAGAAACTATCGGTTTTAGCAATGCTCGATGCAGAGGATTCTAAAATACCAGCGAACCCAGGTTTAACGAAACAGCCGACAAGCGCGGAATTTCAAGAACTGTTCGCCGCTTCATCAAAAGATCAGGACTTTAAAGTTGGCGACGTTGTCAGCGGTTCTGTTGTTGAAGTGCAATCAGACTACGTTTTGGTAGACATCAACTACAAATCAGAAGGTCTGATCCCGATTAATGAATTCCGCGTCGTAGACGGCGTTCGTCAGGTGAAAGCCGGCGACTTAGTGGAAGTTCTGATCGATCGTATTGAAAACGAGAACGGCATGATCGCCTTGTCTAAAGACAAAGCTGACATGTTACGTGCTTGGACTGATATTTCAAAAGCTGCTGAAAATGAGGAAATCATTGAAGGCACAGTCGTCGCTAAAGTTAAAGGCGGACTCTCTGTTGATATCGGTGTAAAAGCTTTCTTGCCTGGTTCACAAATCGATTTACGTCCGGTTCGCAATATGGATGTTTACCTCGGTAAAAAATATAAATTCAAAGTTATCAAGTTTAACAAAAAACGAGGTAACATCGTTCTTTCACGTCGTGCAATTCTTGAAGAAGAACGCGATAGCTTGAAAGCACAAACAGCTGACACAATGAAAGAAGGCGCAACTGTAGTGGGCGTTGTTAAAAACGTAACTGATTACGGTGCTTTCATCGACTTGGGCGGCTTAGACGGTCTTCTTCACATTACAGACATGAGCTGGGGACGTGTAAAACATCCTTCTGAACTCATCAATGTTGGTGACGAAATCACTGTTAAAATCCTGAAATACGATACTGAAAAAGAACGCGTATCTTTAGGCTTAAAACAATTAACTGAAGACCCTTGGGCTAATGTTAAAACATCATATGCCATCGGTTCTAAAGTTAAAGGTAAAGTTGTATCAGTAGCTGAATACGGCGCATTCGTTGAATTAGGCGATGGCGTTGAAGGTCTGATCCACGTATCTGAAATGTCTTGGACTAAACGTGTTAAGCACGCCAACCAAGTCTTACAGGTTGCTCAGGAAGTTGAAGTTCAGGTTCTCGAAATCGATATGGAAAATCGCCGTATCAGTTTAGGTATGAAACAGCTTCAGGCTAATCCTTGGGTTGAAATGAAAGAATCTTATCCTCCGGGAACTATCCTTGAAGGTGAAGTTAAATCCGTTACTGATTTCGGTATCTTTGTTGGTATTGAAGAAGGTATCGACGGATTGGTTCACATCTCTGACTTCTCTTGGACTAAACGTGTAAATCACCCTTCTGAAATGTTCGCTAAAGGACAAAAAATCAGAGCGGTTGTTTTAGGAGTCGATTCTGAGAACGAAAGA
>JANPAD010000494.1:0-4528 GCA_031429735.1 Bdellovibrio sp.
ATTTACCGTAAGATGACCGGACGTGATTTGACTTACGATCAAATCTTCGACGTGCTGGCTTTCCGTATTTTGGTCAATTCATTGCCGGAATGCTATGAAGTTTTGGGTTACATCCACTCCATCTGGAAACCGATTCCGGGCCGCTTTAAAGACTTCATCGCCATGCCGAAGTCGAATAACTATCAGTCACTGCACACCACCGTGATCGGGCCGGGTGGCGACCGCATTGAAATTCAAATCCGTACCGAAGAAATGCATTTGATCGCCGAAAAAGGGATCGCGGCTCACTGGAACTATAAAGAGCGTGGTAGCCTGAATAACGAAGATCTGCAAATGGCCAATTGGCTGCGTGAAATTGTTGAACTGAACCGTTCGGGTGATTCAGCACCGGATGAATTTCTGGATACAGTCAAAACAGGATTAGTCGAAAAAGATATTTACGTCTTCACACCGAAAGGTGATGTGGTCGAACTTCCGGATAAGTCGACGCCGGTTGATTTAGCTTACGCCATTCACACGAACTTGGGCGGTATGTGCACGGGCGCCCGCGTGAACGGTAAGATGGTTCCCCTGAAGCATCAATTGGATAACGGTGACCGGGTTGAAATTATCACCTCTAAAACGCAGGTGCCGTCGAAAGACTGGCTCAAGTTTGTCGTCACTAATAAGGCGAAGTCTCGTATTCGTCAATTTGTTAAAGAAGAGCAGCGTCGTAATTCAATTGTCATCGGTAAAGATATTGCCGAAAAAGAATTTCGTAAATTCGGCATGGCGGCGATTAAATATCTTAAAGGCCCTGACTTTGACCAGTACATGAAAGAGCACGGTATCGTTGACCTTGATGAGTTGTATGCTCGTATCGGTTACGGTAAGTTCGAACCGAATTTATTAGTTAAAAATTTAAGTCCGGATGTTTTACAAAAAGAAGCTGAAAAGACGGATGACTCAACTGTCATGGACAAGATTGTCCGCGCAGCTAAAAACAAATCGCGCAAATCAAACTCGCTGGTCAGTGTTGATGGAATGGATGACGTGCTGGTGCACTTTGCGAAATGCTGCAGTCCTATTCCGGGTGACCCGATCACGGGCTTTATCAGCCGTGGTAAAGGCATCATTGTGCACCGTTCAAGCTGCCAGAAGGTATTTGAAAATGATCAAATTCGCCGCGTGGATGTTTCATGGACAGCGAAAACTGCAGCCGACGGGCAGGAACGCCAAGTGAAGTTAGAAGTTATTGCGCAGGATATCCAGGGGCTGCTGAAGCTGATGTCTGAGTCTTTCGCCACTCAGGGAATTAATATCGATTCGGCGCAGATTCGCACCACGCGCGATAAAAAAGCCGTGTGTTTATTTGAGATTTCAGTCCGTGACGTTGGTCAATTGGCCAACGCCATTTTAGGTTTACAAAAAATCAAAGGTGTTATTAACGTTCAACGAATCTCCGGCTAAAAAAATAGCTGTCGAACTTTTGGTCGGTAACGTTTAACGTCTGTAAACGATAAATTTCTACACTCCATTTGCGACCGACTCCCATTAGATCAATTTATAGCCGGGCATGAATCTCGCTAGTTAGGTTCTCAGGACGTCGTTCGTGTAAAATACTGATCGAAGGAATTAAAATGAAAACACTAATCACTGCTTTGGTTTTGATACTGACATTACCAATCGTTTCTCAAGCGAAAAATCTGTGCGGCACCGCGCCTGATGCCTTGGACGCGGTTTCTGAAAAGTTTTCGATCGACCCGGCAGACGCCTCGGCTCAGGTCCTTAGATCTGACGACGAATATTTCGGTGGTAGTGAATATGTATTTCGTAAAATTACGGTTCGTATTCAAAGTGCGCACAGCAATAGCAGTCGCGATGTTGTCGTTAGCTATTCCATTGTAAAGTCTTTTGATGGTCCTACCGCTGGAGACTACTGTGACTTAACTGCAGTTGAACACAAAAGTGATGTTTGCTCTCGTCAGCCAGCATTAGCTCTTTGTAAATAGCAGTCTAGGCTTATTTCCAAATCGAAACCAAAAAAGCCGCTGTTGATGAAACAGTGGCTTTTTCTATTGATGTAATCGACACGGCGTCGTTTCAAAGTCATCTTCATAAGACATCCAAACTATTTCACCACGTCCGTTGTGCTGAAAAATAAAACGGCTGTTATGTGTGTCTGTTGATTCAAGTTCAAGCTCTTCCGTAGTGCCCGCAAATTTAGAATTGACCAAACGACGGGTCAGTTTGCTGCCGATCGGAAAGTAAGTTTTTTCTTCATGTGTATGCAGGTAGCGCGAAATAAATATAACTTCCAGCATTTCGACACGCTCAACTCCGGTCGTAAACTTACGGTCTTCGCTGATAATCCGCGCTTTAAAATCGCACGCCAAATTCGAGGCCATTTTCGATTCATGTAAAACCTTATCAATCGAATTCAAGGTATCAGAATTAAGCTCACTTACTTTTTTACTGGGGTCCGCGAACAAAAGAATAAAAGAGGTATGCTCAAGCCCGGCAAAAACCGGAAGACTTAATGTGAAAATAGCTAAAAAGACCCAATTAATCGAACTCATATAAAAACACCTCATCTGAATCGCAACAGATTAGGTGCCCAATTCAATTTCGTCCATCAGCCAATATTTATACAAAGTATAACAATTGATTATAAAGCCCCGTAGGGCTCTAAGAAAAAACTAAAGCGCGAGGCCGAAACCAAGGCGGAGTTGAACTATATTGGCAGAAACCGTATCGGAGTTTTGAAACATTTGATACTCGGCCGAAACCGGTATGAAGAATTTATTCGAGATAAACCAATCCGCACCCAAAGCCGCAGCAAAGGTAAATGTCGATTTGATATCGTCAGTTTTAAGAGCCGTACTTGATTTGCTCAGCGGAAACTTTGTCGTTGCGCCCAAGGCCGTCCAAATCTGAAAAGGTGAGTTATTAAAGTTAATTCGCGCGTAGCCGCCGCCGGATAAGTAGTTGATGTTGGCATTACATTTTGTTGAGGTTTGGTTGTCGCATGATAAAAACCGCGCATCACCTTCGGCCATGAAGGGTTCGTATCCAAAAGTGCCGCGTATTGCAAACCACCAATTGAGCGGCACATCGAGTGTTCCGGTCAGGCCGAAAGAATTTCCTTTGAGGGCGACCTCTTCAGTGTTTGGCGTGGCGCTGCCATCGGCCTGTTTGGTGACCATGTTATTCATACCGACGGTCAGCACGCCGGCTACGCGAGTGCTGCTGAGGCGATAAACTTCGCGTCTTGGGGTAGACTCGGTTTCAGCCGTAAAGCTTTCTTCTTTGTTTTCAGTTGGGGCGGCTTTAGGTTTGCTGTTGGCGCTGTAAAAAATAGTTTCGCCGCCGGCCAATTGGCCTTTTTTAACTTCAGCAATGGCGCGGCCCCCTTTAACCATGGTCACCGAAGCGACCGCGACGGTTTTGCCGTCTGCATTTTTGAATCCGATATTTTGGCCGACAATGACGGCGTCGCCATCAAGTGAAATCAAAACCTTACCGTTTTTAGATTGCAGAATTGTAGCCGAGTGTGCGATTGAAAAACTCAGTAATAAGCCGATGGTCAGTATTAATAATTTATTCATAAAGGCAAAAAGCTCCATTCAAGTTGTCGATTTCAGAGATCCACGTACCGCGGATCAGATGTTGTCTTAAAATATAAACAGTTGAAGATTCAGAGTCAGCGTAAGTGCCGACTTCGCGGGTGCGTTCGGCGACCGTACTTAAGCTTTGTATTGAACATGAAATAAGAGTTTTATTTTTCAGGCCGGTCATTAAACCTTGGGCCGAAGCGGTCACGTGATCGTCTTCAAATTTTTTACGATCTGATGAGGTGTATATATCGCATCCGAAAAGGCAGAACGCTAAAGTTAAAATAAGAAAACGGGCCAACAGCTTCATTTGCATTAATTGTGATAGGTTTTGTTGCAAAAAGGTAGTTTTTTATGAATACAGGGCTTCATGCGGGTCGAGTAGCGAGGGCTCAAGAAAAAAGGCCCAATTTCTTGAGCCTTTTCGTTTCGATAAATTCGAGTTTTCGTAAAAAACTAGAACGGAATATCTTCACCTTGGTTGAAGCTTGGTTCTGGACCAAAATCACCGCCAAAGCCTGCATCGCCGCCGCCTTGTGATTGGCCGGCTTGACTGTAACCGGTTGAATTGTCGCGTTGAGCAGCGCCACCCAAAAATTGAACTGTTGAGGCCACGATATCAGTCGCGTATTTTTTCTGACCGTTATCTTCCCATGAACGAGTTTGCAATTTGCCCTCGACATAAACCTGACGGCCCTTTGATAAATATTTACCGCAATGCTCAGCTTGTTTGCCCCAAACATTAATACGGTGCCACTCTGTGCGCTCTTGCTTCTGACCGTTTTTGTCGGTCCAGCTTTCGCTCGTCGCGATTCTCAGTTGAGCCACGGTCATGCCTTGACCAACTGTCTTAACTTCAGGATCCGCACCTAAATTGCCAATGATAATAACTTTATTTACTCCAGCCATAAAACCCTCCCCAGGTAATGTTTTCC
>JANPAD010000495.1:0-7451 GCA_031429735.1 Bdellovibrio sp.
TCCCAGCTGAGCTATGCCCCCTAAAACTGTTGTAGGGACAAGTAATTCTCTTTTTTTGCGGATTTGGTCAATAGATATTTTTAAAAAAATATCTAAGGTCTACTATTGTATATGTTTTAGTCAGTTTTAAGCGGCGATTGCCGTAGGGTTCAGCATAATCGAAGACAGCCATGTTTTTTCTGCCTGCATTTTAAACCCGACTCCTTCGGCTCCGTAAAGAATGCTTTGATATACTTTCTTTAATATCTCGATTTCCGTGCGAGTTTCGAAGCTTTCCTCTGAGTCGAAGAGATCTTCAATGGCCTTAGCCACACTCTGAAGATCAATCGTCGTCACGACACGCGGGATTTTTGTAAGTTCAAATCCGGTGATTTGATTCGGCTTAAATCCAACAAGATTTTTCGTGATAAGAATCTTTGTTCCTGAATGAAAATTGATCTGTAAAAATTTAGAGTCGTCGACATCTTGGCGAAGTAGAACTTTCTCCACCTGTTCGAAATCAAGAACGACCTTCTTCATATCATCTTTTTGAGTTAATTCGAGGTTCTTCTCGTTAAACTTGAAAATAAAGTGAGTTTGAGTCTCGAGATAATTAACCACGTCATTGATATGCTGCGAAGTGGTTTCTGTGTTTGTTTTTTTCAAGCTGCCTCCACGTATTTTTTTATCGACGAAACGGCGAATACACTTTAAATTATTTTTGTCTCAAAATTGGATTAAGGACAGAAAAATGAAAATAACTCGATGGTCAGCTGAAATTTCGCCGCAAAAGCAGTTTTTGATACAGTTGATACAGGCCGAGGGCCTCGACTACACGGAGCACGAAATAAAAAGTGGATTAAAACTGACTAATCTTCGGACACACCTGCGCGAGGTTATTCAAATCTTAGATGGAGAATTGATCTTTAATCTGTCCGGTACCCAGTTCGCGCTTCGCGTGGGCGACAAGCTCGAGTTACCGCCGAACACACTCTATTCGTACAGTAACCTAAAAAACGACAGCTGCCACTTCCTGAGCGTTAAGACGATCTAAGTCAGCTGGTTTGAGAGCGTGAGCTTGCTGCAGATTTGCAGCAAGCTTCGCAAATTAGAAAATTAAAGTGGCTTCAGTATTGTCGGTGTCACAAAAAGCATAGTGTCCGAAGTATTGTCTTTTTTCTGATTATTATTAAACAGTCCACCTAATACGGGTATATCTCGTAAACCGGGAACGCCGGTATCGAGATCAGTCAAGATCGTCGCATAGGAGCTACTCAAAACAGCCGTCAAACCCGATCTAACATAGAGCTCTGTGTTTGTGGTACTTGAGTCTTCTCCACCATCAGCCTTCGGCAACGCCTTCGTAAAGTTAATTTTAAGATAGACCGTATTTTCATTCGTAATCGTAGGGCGAATCGCCATAGTTAAACCGACTGGCTTAAAAATATCCGCCGCTTTAGAAACAATTGGCGGGCCCGAAGCAGGCACTTGCGTGGTCGTCGCTCCGGCTATTTTATTTGTCGTCGTCGTCTCAAACTTGGCGTCGACGTTGTTGAGCGTGGTAATCGATTGATTCGAAATCGAGCGACTTAAACCTTTGGCTTCGGCCAATTGTAATGTAGTCCTCAATGAACCTAAGAAGTCGATTGAACCCCAGTTGACGCTGGCGTCAAACACATTACCCACCACCTGAGATGCTTGATCGGGCGTTGGATCAATACTGATAACTCCTGAGTTAGTACCAGCGGCTGATCCCGGCGCAGACCACTTCACGCCCAAACTACGGGCGAAAGATTTAGCGACCTGCACGATCTTAGTTTCAATCTGAACCTGCTTCGGCTGAGTATCGACGGCTTTAATAAAACTTTCGATGTATTTGAGCTTCGATTCGCGGTCAGTTACAATGAGTGAGTTCGTGCGCTTGTCGACGATGACTTTACCGATTGTATCGCTCTGTACGGCTTGATTTTTTTCATTAATTTTGGCCGATTTTAAATAGTCTTCAATTTGTGTTTTGAGAACGTCCAAATCAGAGTAGGAAATGAAAAATCTCTTCACAGCAATTGGTTCAAGCTGCTGTCGAGATTCTCTGAGAGCAATTCCGTCTTGTTCTTCTTTTTTAAGATCTTCTAACGTCGTAATAATCAGCGTATTACCTAAACGCTTATACACAAGCTTTTTAGTCTTTAAAATAACAACCAGGGCTTGATCCCAAGGAACATCGCGCAACCTTACACTAATGGTGCCTGAGTCCATCGCGGGCTGGCTCACAATAATATTTGCACCGCTTTCTTCAGCGATAAAATTAATAGCGTCAGTTACTTTGATGCCCGAAGTTTCGAGGCTGATTTTTTTACCGGTAAACTGTTGGTCACCCATTAAAAAATCTTCCAAATTTTCGTAATCTAAAACCCCGCCTTTAACTCTTCGGTTTGGCTCAGAAAAAGCCTTGGCCGTCGCAGTTGAATTATCATCCGTCGGGGCCACCAGTGATGTCGAGGCCCCGATTGAGGTTGGAGCCGTGGAATCTTCGGTATTTGCAGTTGAAATTGCGTCAGCTATTACATCTGAAGATTGGTTCGCTGCACCCGCAATTGAGGCTCCGATGATGAGCAGCGCGTTGCCCTCGGGTTGAACGATCGGTTCTGAGGAACCCGGTCGCAGTTGAACTACAAAGCGCGCGACATTTGATCCGGATTTTTGATAAATATCGACCGACCCGATAGAGGAAGCCATGTCTTTTGTGTTTAAAGTCCGTGTCAGTTTTTTCGGAATCGTCGAGTTTTGAACTTCGACGACGAACTGATTTGTAATCGAATTAAATCGCGTCGTGAACTGCAACGGCTGATCGGCAGCAATCGTTACAGCCCCGCCGTTACTATTACCCTTGTACTGAACGGTGTTAATCGTAACCGGCGCACCTGAAGCGACAGGTGCAGTCGGCTCTGTCACCGATTGCTCAGGAACCAGTGGAACCTCAGGGGTCATCGGAACTTCTGGCGGCGGAGCCACGGCTTCCGGCGCGACAGGTGGATCATTCTTTGCAATTGGCGCGGAAGGTTCGTCTAATGAAAGTTCATTTGATGCAGTATTTTGAACCGGTTGAGGAGCTGCACCGTTGTCGAGGCTGTTGAGCTCGTTTTCAAGCGCGGCATCCATGTCAGAGGCATCGCTTTGAGGTGGAGTTGAAGCCGATTTTGCGGCGGGTTCGTCCAACGACAGATCGTCAGATCCACCAGTTGCGGGCGCAGCTCCATCAAGACTCAAGTCATCTGAGGGTTTTCCTGAAGCAGCGGCCGAGTCATCGACCGAAAACTCATCTCCAGAATCTAATTTTTTTTGAGACGCGCAGCCTGTCCAGATCAGTGACATTGCCATCATCAACAAAATCAATTTTATTTTCATATCTCCTCCTGAGATAAAACTTACTAACTATCGCCCTTTTAACTTTAACTTAACTTCAGCGCCCCGCTCGACCACGATGACTTCGCCATTCGTAATCTCAGCTACATAACCTTCTGAATTCGCAATGTAGTCTTTAACCCTAAAAATATGCAGTTTACCTTCGCGGTCCGAAATCATAGCTTTAGGATTTTTAGTATCCCACATCACGGCCATAAGGTTGTAATCGCGCAATGGCCAACGGAGACGCACGTCAACTTGCGAATTGACTGATGTCTCGGTCGGAGCTGTCTTCACCGTTTGCATTTCTTTAACTCGGTTGTAAAGCTCAGTCGGGATCATGAATGGACTTTTATTTCGACCCGGTAACCCACCGTTGAAGTTGTTGTTGTTCGGCGGCGGCCGCGTTGGTGGCGGATTAAAATTAGCCGGAGGATTAGGTGTCGCCGGAGACGCTGGTGAGTTTTGCACCGAAGGCGCAGGCGCCGGAGCTTGCGGAGTCGGATTGGTCGCAGGCGAATCGGAGGCCGCATTCGATTGCGGATTGGATTTAGCTTTGAGCTCAGTATCGGCCAACGTATTAACGAGCGCATTCATTTCGATTGGAGTGAGACTGGGAGCCTCACTCGGCTGTTGAGCTTTAGCCTCGGTCGCGATAAAGAACAAAATAAAAACACTTAAAAAGCGCATTATTTTGTCCCCTGAATGATCTGGATATTAGCTTGCTTGAATCCGACAATTTCGCCGTCGAAGTCAATGTGATCTTCTTCGACGTTTGTTAGGGACGCTCTAACGATCTTAAAATTACGTAATTTGATAACCTTGTTCTCTTTAGCTAAATAATCCAGAAAATCAAGAAATGAACTGAATGTTGCATTAATTGAAACCCTAAACTTAACTTCATCTATTAAGTTTTCAGGTTTGATTTCGGCAATGCTGACTTGTTTGGGTGGAGCACTTCTATCGCGGTCTGACGGAATAACGTTGAGAAGTTTAATACTGACGCCGGAACTTGCGGCCGCAGCGTTAATAACAGATTGCATATCGACTTCTCTTAGGTCGGCCGGAATTTTTGATTTAACAACTTCAAGGTTACGTTGAAGCTGCTGAACGTTGCCGCGCATCTCTTCTTCTTTACGCATCGTTATCGTAATACCGTTCTTACGAGCTTCTTCCGTGGCAATTTCTGCGTTGGCATCAGAAATTTGTTTTTCGATGCTTTCACCGGCATCAAAATAACTAACGTAATAGCCGGCAGTCAAAAATAGCGCCAAAATAATCACGCGACCTAATGTTAGCTCTGCGAATAACTTAAGAGCTTTCATTGCTTAGCCCCCGCTGCCGCAGGCTGCGCCGTGCTGATCGACATTTTTAATGTAAAAGTATAGGACTTAACTCCCGAGCCGGCGTAGCTGTCAACACTCGCCTGATCTAAAGGAATCGGTGCTGTTAAGAAATCGGTACCGGATAAAACCTGCGTAAACCTGCTGATATCCGCCTGGTCGGTTGATTCACCATTAATTACAAGAACATTATTAAGAAAACTTAAGCTGTTGATCCAAACGCTTTTTGGAGTCGATTCCTGCAATAGCCTGAATAATTTGTATTCATTCACTTTGTCGGCCTGGATTTTATTGATGAAATCCATTTGTACGAACAATCGAGCCTGCTCATCTTCGAACTTTTTAATCTCTTCTGATAACCCCTGTTTGCTGTCGTTGAAGACTTTAGCGACTCTGTGTTGTTCGATCGCAGCTTCTAATGTTTGCTTCAATACAGGAATCGTTTGAGCTTCGTAGACATACAGTCCCACCGGGCCAATCACGATAATCAGGATGCGCTTTGCAACCTCGATCAGGATTTGCTTTCTTTCATCCTCATCGACATAAGACACGCCTTGCACCCCTTGGGATACTGCGTACTCTTTAAATGAGGTTAGAAAGTTAATCCTGATCACTTATCACCAATTGCCCGCAAGGCAAGGCCACACGAAATAGAGCAAAAAGGCATGATCTGTTGCATGTAAAGCGGCGTAATCTTTTTACCGCCGGGTTTGATATTAATCGCGGGGTTAAATGTTTCAAAAGGAAGCTTCAGAACATCAACCAAGTGATCGATCAAACCCGCCGTCTGACTTGCGCCGCCGGTGTAATAGGCTTTTGTGATCAGATGCCCTTGCGCCGTTGCCGTATAAAAATCAATACTGTTGCGGATTTCTTCGGTCACGTAATCAAGCGCAATGTTCATAAAGGTTCGGGTCTCTTCGGGAGCCTCTTGTTGTGAGCCCTGAGAAATTTTAAGAGTTTCGGCTTCGTCGAATGTAATACCCATATTTTTACTGATTTCATTCGTGAAATGGAAACCACCGACCGGAATATCACGCGAGAAAATGACTTCACCCTGGAAGAGAACCAAAAAGTTTGTGATGTTGGAACCGAAGTTGAACAAAGCAATGGGCTCTGAAGTTTTGCCGTAGTTCATTTCAAAAACATTCGCCAAAGCCAAACTGTTGACATCAAGAATGCTGCATTTTAAACCCGCTTGATTGATCGAGCTGATATAGTTAATGATATATTCATTTTGCGCAGCAATGACGAGAACATCGAGATTTTCAGGGCTGCTCGTAAATGAAAGCACGTGATGTTCGATCGTGACCTGACTGACATCGAACGGAAGATACTGTGCGGCCTCGTATTGAATTTGCTCGCGTAATTTCTTCGGATCGACGCGTGGAATGCTGATCTTTTTAATGATAACTGCGGTACCGGTCAAACCGATACAAGCTGATTTATTTTTAAATCCATTTTCTCTAAAGGCCGTGCGAATAGAGTCCGCAACCAGAATAGAGTCTGTGATCTCGCCATTTGCGATGGCTTGCTGAGGAGACGGAATTACCGCAAAGTTATCGAGCGTAGCTCCGCCAGAACTGAGCGTCAACTCAGCTAACTTAATTGAGCTCGAGCCGATGTCTACACCGACGACTTTCTTAGATGAAAAAAACATGCTGTTAAGTCACTCCCAGCCTCTATTATTGATGTTGGGCTTAGGTCTGTCAAAGTTTGTAAGTCGGAAGTCTAGCCGATTTCAGATGTCCGGGAAAAACAGTTGCAAATACCAAATGCCGACGGACTTAAGTCCTGCCATATAAAGAAAAGCGGCCAGAGAGATAAACGGACCAAACGGAATAGCGGCGCGAAGTCCTTCTTCATTTTTGCGGGCAATAATAAGGCCGACAACTGCTCCGGTCATCGAAGCGCACAGGATAACAAATGGAATTGACCGCCAGCCTAGAACTGCGCCGATAAAAGCGAGCAGCTTAATGTCCCCGCCGCCCAAACCTTCGCGACCTGTGAATATGTAATAGATGTACGCCACGAGCCAAAGACTTCCGCCTCCGACCAGGGCACCGATTAACGCATCTGTAAACGAACGCTCGGGATTCAGCGCGGCACCGATTAAACCGACAATCGTACCGCCGATTGTAATTTCATCCGGCAGGATCATATGATCCCAATCAATGAAGCTACCTGCCACTAAACCGAAAGTAAGAATGAGATATTCAAGCGTCGTCCAAGTCACACCATAAAGTGCGACCATGAGAACAAAAAGCGTGGCCATCAACAATTCAACGATTGCATACCGAATTGAAAATTTACGCTCACAGTTAGCACAACATCCGCGCAGGATAAAGTAAGCTAAGATCGGAATGTTATGGTACCACTTGATCGCTTGACCGCATGAACCGCAATGGCTGTGAACCAGAATCGATTCATCGTTCGGCCAGCGATAAATCAACACATTCGCGAAGCTTCCAAGGCAAGCACCGTAAATAAATGCGAAGAACAAATTGAGAGGTTGAAGGTCAGGCAATTTCTTTCCTTCGGAAAACGAGGCAGGCAATCAAAAGCCAAATACACATCCAACTGATGCTATGTAAACTGCTCCATAAAATTTCGCCGCTCGTTGGCACGTTTTGAACGTAATAATATGACTTCCAGTTGTAAGTATAAAATTCAGGAAAAATCTTTTTCTGCAATTATGTCAGGACGCGACGTAATGGGAATTGCACA
>JANPAD010000496.1:0-2993 GCA_031429735.1 Bdellovibrio sp.
TGCTACAGCCGAACGGGCAGATCAAAGGCAAACTAATACGTTACGATATATACGGAGTGAACGCATGAAGACGTCCTACACAATTCTAAAGGCCGTTCGGGAAGTGATACTACTATTAAGCCCGGCCAACGCCATGCTTGAATCAATGATGCGCTACGATTTTAAAATCGGTGATCAGCGCCAAACCTCGATGCAAATGTGCTTCGCGTATTTTGCGGCGTGGCCTTTGCTATTGGTTGCGGTTTTGATTCCGTTTGATCCGTTTAAAAATAGCTGGTCGCTGGTCCGTTTGCTGTCGGACGACAGCTCGTTTGTGCTTTTGCTTTTAGACGGGCGGGGGCACGCGATGCTGGGTTGCTTTTTTGCGTTCTTTGTCATTGAGTGGCTGGTGCGAAGCGAGCAGGTTTTGATTGTTATTTTGTTTTATTTTTTGAGCCGTGGCGAACTGCATGTGAATTTAACATTGGCCGCTTGTTTAGGAATTTATCTTTCACGCATTTGTTACCAGTGGTGGGCCGTTTATGATCTAACCGGACGTAGCCGCTTTATCTGGAACCGCGTAAATCAGATTCAGCTGGCAGGCTGGGTTGCGGCTTGCGCTCTCTCGCTGTTTGCACTTGATTTTATGCAAGTGACTCACGCATTTGCATCCGAAGGTCTTCTGACGCGTTTAAATTTTATCATGGCTATGCTGGCTATGTTCTTTGCCGGTACCCAATTGCTGTTGATCGTGTGGGGGCATTTTTACTTTAATCGTCCGTTAGATCCGTCAACTCTACCGGTTGCCTATTCTTCAGGGCGGTGGGTGTTGCGCTTTAAACTTTCGGCCCATCTGCGCGGCGACCTCTCGCGCACAACGGAACTTCAGATTCAGAAGAGTAACATCCGCATCAACGAATTGACGACGTTGATGCAAGAAGCGCCGGCGGTGGCCATGCAACACCTTCATTACGCTCTGCAAACAGAGCTCGATTACCTGAAAGAAGCCCGCCAGAGAATCAGCCAGATTTAATCTGAAACGGCTTTAATTGGTTGACCTGTGGTCGGGCTATGCCAGACTTAAAAACGCTATGTCAGACGAAAACAGTCAGCTCAAAAAACAAATCAGTTTTTTAGAAAACGAAATTATTCAGAAAAATTCTGAGCTGATGATTTACCGTCAGGAACTGGTTAAAATTTCGCAAAAGCTTGACTCGCTGATGGGCCAAATCGGCCAAGACACCAAAATTTTAAGTCAGGTTCAAAAAGCTTTGGTGCCCACCGAGGTGCCGACGATTCCGGGTTTTGAGATCAGTCGCAAATTTGCCTACGGCTCTAAGCAGGGCGGAGATTACTTCGATATTTTTGAGCACGATGACAAAATGAAGTTCGGTCTGCTGGTAGCCAGTTCGTCGGGTTATTCAATGTCGGCGCTTTTTCTTTCGCTGATTTTAAAAATTTCGCATGTACTTGAAGCTAAAAAAGGCCATACGCCTGAAAAAATCATGCAGCAAATTGCCGATGAAATGAAAAAGCTGGCTCAGCCGCAAGACCGCACCAGCGTTTTTTACGCGGTGGTTGACCGTCGCGATTTCACTTTGAACTTTTGCAGCGCCGGCCGATTGCAGGCCTATTATCTAGCTCCCGGTAAACCACTTCAGCTTTTGACCTCTAGCCATGCTGCGTTTAGCCAGCAGTTTCAGGACAAGCTCAGCCTTGCGCGTCTGGATCTGGAGCCTAAAGCACGACTATGCGTCGTGACAGAGGGCGTTTCGGAACTTCTCAGCACCGATCACATTGCTAAAATTATGACTGAACAAGCAAAAAACGGTGTTCACGACTTACGCAATGAAATCCTATTTCAAGCGCAGCGAAAAGGTCAAACAGAAGAGCCTTTACGCGATCAGACCGTGGTGGTTATCGAAGTCAAAGACCGAGTCATTAAACTAGCCAAGTAATAGCATTTTGGTAGCCAAGTTACCGTATTTTGGTAGCCAAGCCACCGTGTCTTTGATAACTTTTGATTCATATAAAATTCAATAAAACAAGGATGCGGATATGGCAGCAGAAGTGACGATCTATGAAGGTGCTTTAGATAAAGGTTTAGAAGGCGTTGTTGCTTGTACAACAGCGGTTTCGTTTATTGTCGGTAACACTTTAATTTACCGCGGTTACACCATTGAAGATTTAGCGGCCAATTCAACTTTTGAAGAAACAACATTCTTACTTTGGAATAACCGGTTACCAAGTAAAGCTGAACTTGAAGCTTTCTCTGCAGAGCTGAACGGCCAAATGGCTTTAGAGCCTGCGTTTATTAACGTATTAAAAACATTACCGACAAACGTTCACCCGATGGCGTGGTTGCGTTCAGCAGTTTCTTTGCTGGCTCACTGGGACGTTGATGCAAACGATATGTCGGTTGAGGCCAACAAACGTAAAGCCGTTCGCTTAACAGCTAAAATGGGTTCTTTGGTTACAGCGTTCGAAGCGATTCGTAACAAACGCGAAATATTGGCGCCGAAAGCCGGCAAATCAATAGCGTACAACTTTATGTACATGTTGAAGGGTACTGAGCCTGATGCTGAACTTGTAAAATTATTCGATACTTGTCTTATTTTGCACGCCGATCACGAATTGAACTGTTCAGCATTTGCGACCCGTGTAACAGCATCTTCATTATCAGACATGCACTCGGCGGTTGTTTCAGCAATCGGCGCCTTGAAAGGCCCTTTACACGGCGGAGCGAACGAACAGGTCATGGTCATGCTGGCTAAAATCGGTACCATCGAAAGAGCACAACAATTCGTTAAAGATGCTTTGGATGCAAAAGAAAAAGTAATGGGTATCGGCCATCGCGTTTATAAAGACGGTGACCCGCGCGCAGCTATTCTTAAAACTTTCTCTGAACAACTGACTAAAAAAATAGGTAAACCTGAACTTTACGAAATGTCGGTTCTGATCGATTCGACCATGAATAAAGAAAAAGGCTTGATGCCGAATGTCGATTTCTACTC
>JANPAD010000497.1:0-2330 GCA_031429735.1 Bdellovibrio sp.
GCCGTAAGAACCTTTGTAAGTTGAATCACATGCCGGCTGACCTTCAAGTTTGGCACCTGTCCAGATTGATTTCATATCCTGACCGTTCGGATCAAGAAACGGACGAGGACAATTTGAATGCATCCAGTTGCCGCTCTTCGTCTCCGAGTGACGTGATTCATGGTAAACCACCATCATACGAGAAACTTGCGGGTGGCTGAATTTAACGAAGTTTTGTGTCAGCCACATTTTGTTCGGATTGAACATCGGTTGAACACACGCCACAGCCATACCGCCGCCACAAGCATCCATACCAACAGAAGTAATACGGGTTTCAAAGAAAGTTTGGTAAGATTTACCATCAACTGCTCCGAAGATTTCTTTATGAAACGGAGTTTGGCCTGCGCCGGTTAATTGGTTCATGAAAGCCAGATCGGTTTTCATTTGTTCTTGAATAGCTGCTGGCACATCTGAGTCGTAGCTGAGTGCATGAGCGTTAAGTCCGAATACCAAAGATAGTAAAGCGATTGTAAGTTTCATAGGTTCCCCTCCATAGAAAACGTGCACCTAAAACTATGGCAAGCCTTAGGTCAGGCGGGCAATCTATTTATGCGATTATTTTGAGTTATAACGTGGCTTGTAAAACACGGGATAGAAGCAAATACTCTGCACGTATATTAAACACCTACAACTCATTAAGCATTTTAAAGATACTGAGGCATTCCGTGCGTGCCTGGTGCAGCAATTTAAAGTCAACCACCGTCTGCCGGTGGGCCACCGGGTTACGCAGATCTTGTAACCACAATAGCTTTTTCGATAAATCAATCACCAGTTGTTCATTTTGAAAACCCGGCAAGCAAGCTTTTTTCTGAACTTTATTTTGACGGCAAAAAACCAGCAATACAATAGCCCACGCACGTAAACCGTCCAGCACTTTAAATGAATCATTTAAAATTTTCGTGTTCATCACTGAATGACCGATCAAAGACATCTTATGCACCGGCAAGCTGTGCGCTGAAAAGCTTTTTTCAAGGCCCAGGTTTTTAAGTACCACTTCGGCCTGCGGGTGATCTTCGTACAACCCTAAAATCTGCACGGTATTCTGAAATTCGAAGATGCGCTTTTCAAGTTGCGGCAAAAGATGCTTTTTGCCCAAAGTCTTTTCAAGTATCAGGTCAATTGCTTTTGAGTAGCCTAAAATGATCGCCGACTTGTCAATAAACTCATCGTACATTTCAGGGTGATGAAACGGAATTTCAGCCGAGCGTAGCGTTTGTTTAATGTTTTCATCAAGAAACGCGTACTCTTTAATGTTTGTTTCTAGAAATTTATCAATTTTAACCAGATCTGCAGCTTGGGGCTTGTTCTTGCCCGCGACTGATTTTCGTTCAAGGTTGTACCGGTTAATCAGCTCACTTAAAGATTCTTTTTGTTCTGCATTTTCGGTTTTCTCAAGAACACTGACTAAAACATCGTAAAAATAAGTCGCTTCAGTTTTTGGGATAATAAATGAACGTACGAATTTATTGAAAATTTCAGCGTTTTTAAAATGATCTTTAAAAAAGTCGATCGACTTTCTTTGCGCACGCAAGTCCGCAAATGACAAAAGCGCATCGAACGCCCGCCCCTGCAACGATTGGTTCACCGAAGCTAACAGTGGGCTTAATAGATCGCAGAATGTTTCAGACTTATATTTTTTTGAAGCAATAATGGCGTTCAACAAAGTACTCATGTCTTTTGAAACAAGACCTGTCTGAACACAACCCTCGAAGCCTTCAACAGGGTGGCGAGATAAAAATTTCAGAAGCTCAATATTAACATTTGAATTATTTATTTTGTGTAGCTTCTCAAGTGCCGGTTTCCACTTCGGGTATTCGGCTTGGTCAACGTCTTGCGCTGTTGCACTTTTCAACCATGAAACTTTGAGTTTTTCGTTCAGGTCGCTGACAGAGTCAACAAGACTCGTGTGAAACGAAGCCGCCGGACAGTTTTCGATATAGTATAGAATACTGTCTGTGTAGCTTGGGTTTTTCAGATGTTCGGTCATCCAGTGTGCCAGATTTTTCGATTCAATCTGGTGATCAGCTAACAAACGCACCCAACGTGCAATTAATTTACCGTCGGTCATTTTAAAAAAATCTTTTTCAACCCATTTGGCAATGCTGACAGTTTTCTTTTGATCGAAGCTTGTTAAATAAAGGCTGTCAGAAAAAGAATTGATGACGTCCATCTTTTGTGAAAGTTCAAGATGCGTAAACGCATCTGAATTAAACACGCCTTGAAAAATCTGGTGCGCCAAGGGCTGACTGAAAGCCACGGCGCTCAGCCAGTGTTTGTTATGAATAGCCATA
>JANPAD010000498.1:0-3148 GCA_031429735.1 Bdellovibrio sp.
GAAAACACTGCTTAAGGCTTTAATGGTCTTTTTTGTCGTGGCGCAGACTCAGGCTTATGAGAGCGACACGCATTTACGGATGTCCTATATATTAGCCCGCTCTGCCGGTCTCAGTGACTCGGTTGCGAAGTACCTTTCGATCGGCAATCAGTATGTGGACGAGACGGCTTTGACTTCGGCGGTGCTGTTGTCGAGTCAGCGTCAGCTTTATCATTTTCATGGCGATGCTGAATCTATTCGTTCAAGCGGTCATGGCCTGCCAGGCGGTCTGCTTTCAGCTATTTTTAAATCGAAGTTGGCGTTAGCTGAGCGTAATCACGCGCTCGGTTCGGTCTTTCTGTATCATGGGTTGGTGCAGGGCGATCTGCAACTATTCTCGGCCGGGACTCACACCAAGATGGATACCTTCGGTCATGCGGGTTATTCGAGTTTGCTCGGACATGCGGTGGATGGGCACAGTCCTGACCGTGCCTTTTTGTTTCCTAAAAAATACGAAGATATGATCCGTGAAATGATGGCGACGTACGTGGCGCTCAAAGAAGTCTTGCCGCAAACCCCGGAGTTTATCGATAATGAGGGCGGCCTGAAATATCTGAATGAAACAGCTGAGCTTACACATTTAGCCCGTAAGTTGACGATTGAAGACATGTCAAACCCTGTGACAATAGCGACAGTTTTGCTGGCGGATACCGAATTACAAGCCATCTACCGCGAAGACATCTATAAAAAATACGAATATAAAAAACTGGCGCTTGAGCGCGTGTACCAATCTTTTAAAGACCAGGGTAAAATCAACCCTGACGTTACTTTCAATGAGGTTTTTCCCGAGGATTTTATCAGAAATTCGTCCGCGGAAACAACAGACGTTATTATCGCAGCCATTCTCGAGAACGGTGAAAGCGATTTCATGAAGTCACAAGAAGGTAAGGATATTTTTGATATGCCGAAGCTTCTTGAAGGCCAGACACACGCATCTTTTGCCGCTCGTCTACGAATGGAAATCGAACGCTACCGCTCACGTTTGTTAGAACTGGCCACCATGAGAACTCGTGTTGAAACGCTAGCAGGGCTCGAGCAGCAGTCGATGCGCGAACGTATCGAACAAGAAGAAGTTCGCCTACTTTCGGGTTTGGGTGAGTCGGGCACGCTTGATTTGACAAGTTCTGCATTTATCGAAGCGCGCGCAAAAGAATTGGGTCAGTACAAGATGGCCGAAGAAATCGCCCATCATTTAACAAAAGATATGATCCCGCGTAAAACGAATGAATACATCAAACATCAGTTTGAAGGTAACGACGACAACCGTGAATTTGAAAATCACTATAAAGATGAAGCTTACCGACGCTTTATTCACAAAAAATTCGGTGTAAATTGGATTTTCGGATCTGAAAAGGCTAAGCTGGCCGAGATTTTCGGCGCGATAAAAAAATTCAAAGACATGGTCTTAAAAAGACCGCTGACGCCGGCCACTGAGCAAGTCTGGAAAACCGCTGCTGAAAAAGCCGCTGCCGACTTGATCAAAGACCCGGAATTGTCATTGCGTGAACGTGCACAGCTGATCGGTTTCACAACGCGCAGTAAACTGACATGGATTGTAAAACACCTTAAATACGTCGCTCAGGCGACGCCGTTGTTCTATGGCTACCGCTATATGAAAAAGCTGTCGAGTGAGGCCAAGCGCTACGCTCAGAACCACACCAGCGAAGATATCGGTGCCGCAGTACGTGACGGTAAGTATAAACCAGACATCGTCGGCAATAGATCGGCGGCCGCGCGCAATTTACAAGTGATTCGCGCCGGCACAAAAGTAAGGTGCAGTTACATCATGCATTTAATCGGCGGATAAGTTTTTAAGAAAATCTTCAACACCCGAACGGTATTCGTTCGGGCAGTCTTTAAGGCCGGTCAGGTGCTGGGCTTCAGGTAATGACAATTTAGTCCAATTGATATTTTTGCAGGGTTCGAAAATTTGATCGATGTCGTCGGTTTTAATGAGAACATCTTTCCAGCCGCGGATACTGAGCACCGGAAAACCATTCGGAAATTTTTTAAGATCTTCAGGGATATCTTTGTGGCCGGCTTTGCTCCAGCTCAGAATAAAGAGTGGCGTCGCAAGCAAACGCAGCGGTAAAAACCTAACATTAAACTGTTCGCCTAGAAATCGGTAGGAAGACTGCACAAAGCTAGCTCCGGGGCCGCTGTCACAGATAAGCGCCTTGAACGGAGAAATATCCCGACGGGCCATAGCTTCAATCGCGCAACCGGCAATATTTGAAAAAGCAAAAACGATGATCGACTTGTATCCGGTGATCAAATCAAGATGCTCTTCAATTTGATCAGCCATGGCGTGCTTCATGCCGAATTTTTCAGACACTTCAGAGTAGGGGACATAGTAGTGTTCGTTCAATTCGTCGCGCAGATTAAAGGCGTAGGCGTCGTACCCGAGTTCGTTGACGAATTCGATATGACGACGCAAAGCTTTTTTGTGTCCGCCGAAGAAGTGAACGAAAAAAATCAGCGTGTCGGAATTTTTCCCATCTTTTTTTTCGTTCGCTTTATAAATTTCGCCTTCGTCGGGGTAAAATGCCATAATTAGTGTTTAGGGCTTTGATTTTTTGTAGGCCAAAGCTCCGTCCAGTGCGGCTGATGACCGGCTTGGGCTGATTCGTTAGCGGTTACGTCGTCAAGCGAGTGACGGCTGACAATAACTTTTTCAAGAGCCGTTTCAGATAATACTTTGCCGCAGGCTTCAACCACCGCTTCGGCGTCGATGCTGTGGTAATGGTAAATCTCGTTCGGGCGGCCGCATTTTGAATGTTTGCGAACGGCACAAGACTCTTGTCGGACGCCTACAATTGAACCCAAATTATCAAGCAAACCGGCCTCGCCATCGTGAACGCTGACAATCGGAATACGGCGCCCTGAAACGGTCACAAGGTCAGCCGAACCGACATCGCCTGATTTATTCAGGTAAAGGTCGGAGTTGATGCCCAGTTCGCTACGTAAGAAGTTGTAATCATTTTCATGCGCCAAGATTCCGCAAACTAAATCAGATGACGTCACCACGATGACATTTGCGTAAATACCGCGGGCTAACAGATTTTCTGAAGCGGTGATGGCTTCAGTCACCATCGAACCCATAGCCATG
>JANPAD010000499.1:0-3856 GCA_031429735.1 Bdellovibrio sp.
AAGAGTTTCAACTATACGGCTTTTTTCGGCTTGGATGCCTTTAATTCGCCATCGAATAGCCCCGCCAGCTCAGCAAAAGCTTGGCGACGCTCAGCCTCAGTTAATTTTACTATGACATCAGGTAAGTCGTAGCTTTTATCGTGAAATTTTTGAGTCATATTCAGCTCAGGCCCGATAATGGAAACTTTTCCGGAACGATTTTTTCTAAACAAGGTTAAATCGACATGAGCCTCATGATCGTAAATTTCAATCCAACCCTGTTGCCCTAGAATTTTTCGGTTCACAGCGTACATTTCATCTTCATTTTGCATCATTGAAACCTGATCAATATGAATTTTTCCAGACTCAAGATGTGAAAAATAAATGTGAATAAATTTTTCTGAATAACTATTGAAGTTGCCTTCTATATCAAAATGTAAAATTTCATAAATTTGGTCTTCATGAAAAATTTCGCCGATAAGTTTTTTTAAATCCACAAAACTGTATCGGAACATTTTTGGGGTGGATTTAAGCAAAAGATCTCGCAGGAATTATTCAAGCCTAAAGGCCTGTCTTAAAACCACTTATTTAATAAATACCCTTTGCATCGAAATGGTTGCAACGCTAAATTTTAGTCATGGTTATTTATCTTTATCGCTGGCGTATCAAAGCCGACAACGTAGCTCAGTTTGAGAAGGCCTGGTCCTATGTAACAGACCAACTGCTAGAAAAGGCTGGAAGTCTGGGATCGCGATTACATAGCGGCGACGATGGTCTCTGGTACGGCTATGCCCAGTGGCCTTCGGTAGACACTCGAGGAAAAATTAAACTGAATCACCCCGAAATCCAAGAAGCTCGTCAATTAATGAAAGATGCAATCCTCGAGGAGCTTCCCGATATTGTGCTAACGCCTGTTAGCGACTATCTAATCCCAGGTAAAGTATGAAGTGGTTAGATTCTGTTATTGAAGCTCGCAAGCGCGGCTCATTTGAAGAGGCTATGCAAATTCTAACCGAAGAGCTTACGAAAAACCCGAAAGATGGCCGGATTCATTACCAAATGGCATGGACTCACGACGCCCTCGGCAAAGAAACCGACGCAGCTCCCGTCTATGAACGAGCCATTGCTCTTGGACTAAACGACACTGATTTAGAAGGCGCCTACTTGGGGCTAGGAAGTACTTATCGCTGTCTTGGTGAATATCAAAAATCATTAGCGACATTCAACACAGCTATCGAACTCTTTCCGAAAAATAATGCGTTTCATATTTTTAAAAGTCTAACGATGTACAATCTAGGGCAGCCCGATGAAAGTATTCGCATACTCTTAGAAAAACTGGTTGCAACAACCGCAGACGATAAAATTAAAACTTACGGTCGGGCTCTTTTGTTTTATTCCGACAAACTCAGTCAAAAATTCGAATAAGAGTGATCAAGAGGTCAAATGATAAGTACTATACCTTGATGAATTCAGAATTAGAAAAATTCTATAAAGAGCTTGGTATTAGTGCCGAGCACCTGAAGGCAAATCGCCTGCCTTTCTGCAATCAATCAGAGCTTAGAGAACTCGAGATCATTGATATCGACTTTACTGGTCGACCATTCATTCTAGCTAGTTCCGCTGCACGCCCATGGCAAGAGATGTGCTTAGCCGCAAGTTCCGATAATATTCTGCTCAGGCCCGCATCTGGCTTCAGAACATATTTATATCAAGCAAAACTTATTGAAGCGCAGCTGGCTAAAGGCCGTTTGATTGATGAAATTCTAAAGACCAACGCAATACCGGGATTCAGTGAGCACCATACCGGCCTCGCAGTCGATATCATCGGCGATAAATCAGTATTGGAGGACGCCTTTCATGAAACTGATACATTCCGTTGGATGATTGAGAATGCGAGCCGGTTTAAATTCCGCCTTAGCTACCCACGAGATAATTCTTACGGAATCATCTTTGAGCCTTGGCACTGGTTTTACAAAGGCTGACATCGTTACCAAATGGGCTCTATTTAAGTCAATACGTGTTATACCAAAATATTGATTAAACTAAGAGAGATCCTATTAACTATTAGGAGCATGCACGAAAATTACATGAAATTCAGATCAGGAAAACACGATTATGGCAACGTATCTTGAAACCGACCGACTTATATTAAGAGAATTCAATCCCGCGGACGAACAAAACCTTTTCGACCTCGATTCAGACCCCGCAGTCGTTGAGTTTCTGACGAAGCGCCCGTCGACCCGCGAAGAGGTCCTGGCCAGCCTTGAGCGCATCGAAAATCTCAGGGTCAAGTTTCAGGGCCGCTTTGGTGTATGGACCGTCATCGAACGTAGTTCAGGCGAATTCATCGGCTGGTTTCACTTTCGTCCCGGAAAAAGAGACCTCGAAAACATCAAACGTATCGAGTTAGGATATCGTTTTAAAAAGTCCGCTTGGGGCCAAGGCTATGCGCAAGAAGGCAGCCGTGCCCTGATCAAAAAAGGATTCGAAGAGCTCGGCGTCGAAGAAGTCTTTGCTTTGACCATGGAAACAAATGTCCGCTCACGCAACGTCATGGAAAAATGCGGCCTGAAGTATGTGCGCAGCTTTGTTGATCCTGAGTACGGCTCAAAAGAGCTCGATGTCGAATATGCTTTGCGTGCTCCGTAAACTCAGGCCGGCTTTTGGCGAAGATTCAAAACCGCTAAGACGATAATCGCAAAACCTTTAGCGGCATCTAATGCAAAATGCTGAGGCCGTGCGAAACCGAACCCAAGGTGCAAACCGATTCCAACCCAAAAAATTCCTAAAACAACGGCCAAGATACAGCCTTCAACCCGCGAGTTCCAAACCCACCAAGCTGATAACGCTGCGGCCGCGGTTGTCAGCAGGCAAAACCAACCGATGATCGCCGCCATATACAAAATTTCACCGTTGATTGCCGTGACGCCAAACGATTGCATGAGCATTTCGGGTTTGAACAAGACTCCCAAGCCTAAATAAAGCTCCACTAATGTCGAAAACCCCAGAACGGCCAAGAGCGATATTTTCATTTATGAACTCCAATGACATTGTCTTGTTCAGTTATGTATAGACATATATTTGACGAAGTTCTACGCAACGTCTACGACCGAACTGTTTTACGGCGCGGCGTGTGGTGCAGGCTGATCTCAAAAACCGTGGCACAAATTTTTCATTAACATTTATTCAAACAACAAAGTGATGTCAAAATCGCACTGGACCAACATCTATATAAGGAGACAACGATGAACCAACTTAAGACACTTAGCGGACTTTTCATGATCGTAGCTTTATGGGCTTCGACAACTTTCGCTCAGTCGATCAATCAATTTTACTACGAAGAGCAAAATGCTCTTCAGTGGCAACAACGTTACGCAGCCGCTCCAACTGGTTCATGGGAAGAACAGCAAGCCCGCCAGTCACGTGACATCGCCATTCAACGTGCAATCCAGTCCATCACGTCTTACACCTTCAACGGCATGGCTTGGCAACAGATTGAAAACTTCGGCGATCAAATGAATCAAAAATATGCTGCTGCTCCAACCGGCGGCGCGATCGAAAGCATGTACCGTCAGGTGCGCGACACAAGCTATCAGGCATTCAGTAACGAACTTCAAAGATTCGTGCAGTATTCAACAAACGACTGGAGACAAGTTCACGACTTAGCTTTACAAATGGATCAAAAATACGCGGCCGCTCCGACCAGTTCACAAAAAGAGCGTATCTATGATCAAGCCCGCCGTATCGCTTATCAGCGTCTTCCGCAAACGGTCGATCAATCTTTACAAAATATTTATAGCTTTCGTGATGCAGAGCAATTCGGCGAATACTTCAGCCGGCTTTATGCTGCGGCCCCAACGGGTTCATTGAAAGAATC
>JANPAD010000500.1:0-9594 GCA_031429735.1 Bdellovibrio sp.
CAAGGGCTACGAAGTCGTGGGCGCCACAATGCAGGTCTGGGATTATTCAAATTGCGACATCACGGAAGGCAGCGGATCATGCTGTTCAAGTCTTGATGTCGACGACGCCCGCAGCGTGGCTGATAAAATTCAGATTCCTTTTTACGTTTTGAATTGCGAAGCTAAATTCAAAGCTTCGGTCATTGATCCGTTCATTCAAGCTTATCTTAAGGGGCAAACACCGCTACCTTGTGTTGATTGCAACACCTTTTTAAAATTTGATCATCTTATTCAAAAGATGAAAGAACTTGATTGCGATTTTTTAGCGACCGGCCACTATGCCCAAGTTGTACAAGATGAAAAAGGTCATTCGTTTATTAAAACATCAACAGACGACTGGAAAGATCAAACCTACTTTCTTTTCACAATTGACCCGCAAATTGTACCGAAGCTGTTATTTCCGATCGGTCATTTGAAAAAGCCTGAAGTCCGCCGGATCGCCGAAGAAAAAGGTTTGGTCGTGGCGAAGAAGAAGGATTCAACCGGCATCTGCTTTGTCGGCTCTAAGGGCTACGATCAATTCATTAAAGAAAACGTCAGCCAAGCTGTACTCAATACCAAACAAGGCTTAATTAAGCGTTATCCGTCGGGTGAAGTGATGGCTCCGCATGAGGGCATTCATCTTTATACGATTGGGCAAAGCAAAGGTCTAGGCATGACCTATCATGAAAAATTATTCGTTCTAAAAATTGATCCGATCGAAAACACGGTCTGGGTCGGCGACGAGCAAGACTTGTACGCGGATGAAGTCGAAGTCATCGAAGCGAAATGTTTGGCCGATATTGAAGACGGCGGTACCTACGAAGTTAAAATTAGATACTCGCACAAAGCTTCAGAAGCCCTGCTGGTTAAAACCAGCCGCGGATTCAAATTAAAATTCAAAGAGGCCCAACGGGCCATCACGCCCGGACAAGCGGCTGTACTTTATAAAAATCAAAAATTGATAGGTGGCGGATGGATCACGTTGAACTAACGCCACAACAAAGGTCAGACGACTCATTACCAAAGCGTTTAGCAACGGATTATGAATTCGTGGTGCACACGTTCGGCTGTAAGGTGAACACCTACGATACAGGCTTAATTCAGAAAAATCTGAATCAAAACGGTTTAAAGGTCACCTCTGAAAGAAAAAGACAAAATGCCGTGCATATTTTAAATACGTGCGCCGTGACGGCTGAAGCGACTCAGCAGGCCGTTCGCATGATTAGAAAAATAAAGTCGAGAGAACCTTTGGCGACGGTCGTCGTTACCGGTTGTGCGGCCCAGGTCGACACGGGGGCTTTTGAAAGCTTAACTGCGGCTGACTTAGTTGTAGCCAACTCACACAAAGGAATGCTTCCGCAAATTATTGACCAATACTTTAAGCGGGAACTGAAACAAAAAGTTTTTAAATCGAATATCTTTAAAAAAGAAGATCTTGAGCCGGGTGGCGGCGAAGAGTTGTCACACACGCGAAATTTTTTGAAAATTCAGGATGGCTGCAACAGTTTCTGTACATTTTGTATTATCCCTTACGCACGCGGCAAGAGCCGTTCGATTTCAATTCAGCAATTGGTTCAAAAAATTCAGGTCGATGTGCAAAACGGCATTAAAGAAGTTGTTCTGACCGGTGTTCATATTGGTGATTACGAAGACGTTGTTTTGGGTCAAAAGAAAACAATTGAAGACCTTGTTGAAGCGGTGCTGACAAAGACGAAAGTTCAGCGCTTACGGCTATCGTCACTTGAACCGATTGAATTGTCAGACCGGTTGATTGATCTTTATCAAGACGACCGTTTGTGCAAACATTTTCATATGAGCATTCAAAGTGCCGATACCGAAGTGTTGGCCCAAATGAAACGTAAGTACAGCGAAAGCGAAGTGCGTTCCGCTCTTGAAAAAATTGCGCTTAAGGTACCGAATGCTTTCGTCGGTATGGATGTGATTGCCGGCTTTCCGACTGAAACTGAAGAGCAGTTTGAAAACACCTATAAAGTTTTATCAGAAACCCCATGGACCCGTCTTCATGTGTTTCCGTACAGCGAGCGTCAAGGCACACGGGCGGCGACTTTAAGCCAATTGAACATGTCGATCCGCAAAAACCGCGGGGCCCGACTGCGCGAGCTGAGCCTTCATCGGTTACAGGCCGAGGCTTTAAAACAAGTCGGGCAAACAAAAGACGTATTAGTTCTGAACAGTTCAAAAGGACGACCTGCGGGTCTATCTCGTGATTACTGGAATATTGATTTGGAGTTAACTTCCGAACAGCACGCAAGCCTTAAAAACACTGAAATTCAGACCGTTATCAGTGCCGTAGTTGTCGATCAGCAAGATGTGCGTTTCAAAGCAGATAGGGTTTTGTCATGAGACCTGATTTAACGGCTTTTCAAAAACTGCTGAATTACAAGTTTAAGCAACAAGACTTACTTGTGCAGGCCTTGACCCATAAAAGTTTTACGATCGAAAAAAACCGCGATAAGGCCAACAACGAACGCCTTGAGTTTTTAGGCGATTCAATTTTAAATTTCGTTATTGCGGAAAAGCTTGTTTATTTGTTTCCGCAGGGTCAAGAAGGCCTTCTTTCAAAAAAACGCGCCACACTGGTCAACCTGAATAAACTAGCCGAAAAAGCGGAAAGCTTCAAACTTGAAGAGTACATGTACTTCGGTCCAGGCGAAGTGAAGCAAGGCAATCATTTGAATGCGCGCTTGCAGGGTTCGTGTGTCGAAGCATTGATTGGTGCAATCTATCTCGATTCAAATTACGAAACGACAAAAAAATGGGTTCTGGATCAGTACACCGACGCGGATTACGACATTAATGCCCATGCGTCGCTGTCGACAGATTTTAAATCCAGACTGCAAGAATTGACACAAAAACACAAACTAGGCGCTCCGCTCTATGAATTGGTTTTGACGACAGGACCGTCACACAAGCCCCATTTTTTAGTCGCACTTAAATTAAATCAAATTGAAAAAGCCCGCGCGCAGGCTGCAACAAAAAAAACGGCCGAACAGCGCGCTGCCGAAATTTTATTAACCGAACTGATAAAGGTTTACCATGAATCCTAATACGAACAGCAAATCTGAAAACTTCAAAGCGGGCTTTGTCGGCCTGATCGGACAGCCGAATGCCGGCAAAAGTACTTTGATGAACTATTTAATTGAACAAAAAGTTTCGATCGTGACTTCCAAGCCCCAAACAACGCGCCGACGTATTTTAGGTATTCAAAATACCGATCATGCCCAAATCGTCTTTGTCGATGCTCCGGGGTTGGTCAAAGCTGAAAAAGGACTTAACGCCTTTCTTGAAAAAGAAGCCTTAGAGGTGATCAGTGAAAGTGATGTTTTAATTGCCGTCCTTAGCCTTGACGAAAAAGACCAAGCGGATATCGAAAAAGTTTTGAATCTAGTTAAAGAAGCGAAACGTCCTTGGATGGGAATTGTCACGAAGACGGATATTACCGAAAAAGCCCATCGGTTGATGATTATTAAACATATGGTCGAAGAGGCCGGTGGAGTTTGCCATACAATATCGGCCGTTCGTCAGAACAAAGAAGACCGTGCGGAATTGCTCAAGCAAATAGAAAGTTTGCTGCCATCTGCACCGGCACCGCTCTACGACATAGAGCTGTTCACCACTGAAAACGTGCGCCAATTGGCTTCAGAAATTATCCGTGAAAAGTGTTTTGAAAACCTGGTTCACGAGATTCCGTATCAAATCGCTATCTTGGTCCGCAAATTCGAAGAAGATGCAAAACCATGTCCGAAAGTGTATGTTGACGTGATCGTGGCCAAAGACAGCCATAAAGCTATCGTGATCGGAAAAAAAGCCGAGCTGATCAAAAAAATCAGCCAAGAGAGCCGCCTTGAAATTGAAAAGTTAATGCAAGAAAAAATTTACCTCGAATTAAATGTCGTTGTGAAAAACAATTGGTTTGAACAAAACATGCTCATGAAAGAACTAGGATATATCATCAATGACAACAAATAGTGAAATTAGCGTACTCTCTCCAAAAGTGGCCATTATCGGTCGTCCCAATGTCGGCAAATCGACACTTTTCAATATTTTAACGGGCACCCGTAAATCGGTGGTTAAAGACCGCGCCGGTGTTACACGTGATATTATTATTGAGCCTACGGATGTTTGGGGCAAAAAATTCGACCTGATAGATACCGGCGGAGTTACTGAGGCGCAGGATTTGTTTTCAAAATTGATTCGTGAACAGGTAAAAGACTTTCTTCAATCGGTTGATTTCATCATCGCGGTAATGGACGGTCGCGCCGGCCTTTTGCCTGAAGATGCCGATATCATTCGAATTGCGAAACAGACGGGCCGCCCGATGTTGTTGGTTATCAATAAAGTCGATAGTGAATTTGAAACAGACTTGGCGAAAGCCGACTTTTATGAATTCGGTTTAGATGTTATTGCGGCTTCTTTCGAACAACGCTTCGGCCTGGGCGAAATTATGGAATGGATTCACAAAGTTATTCCTGAAGAAAAAGGGACAATAATTGAAGGCATGCAAATTGCGATGGTCGGTAAGCCGAACGTAGGCAAAAGCTCGCTTTGTAACTGTCTGTTAGGTGTTCACCGGATGTTGGTTTCAGAAGTGGCGGGCACGACTGTAGATTCAGTGGATTCACCGTTTATCTATAATGATAAAAAATATGTTCTGGTCGACACTGCCGGTCTTCGTCGCCAGTCGCGCCGAGAAGATGACATCGAGATTATTTCGGCCTTTAAGTCGCAAGAATCAATCCGTCGCTCACAAATCGTATTGCTGGTTATCGACGGTATTACAGGCCCTTCAGAGCAAGATGCTAAAATTATGCAGCAGATTCTGGAAGATCATAAAGGCGTGATCATCGTCGCGAATAAATCGGATGTAGCTTCAAAAGAAGTTGAGACCTACCGTGATACATTCCGCGCGCAAGTTGAAGAGCATTTTCACTTTTTCACAGACGTGCCTATCGTATTTACTTCGGCTAAAACGGGGAGCGGTATTGGTGATCTGTTTAAAACTATTGAAGACGTCAGCGCCAAATTGAACATGAGAATTTCGACTTCAGATCTGAATGATTTCTTCTTTGAAACCATCCGTAAAGCACCGGCTCCGGTTTATGGTATTTCGAATGTTAAGTTCTATTACTTGACGCAGACGAAACAATCTCCTCCATCGTTTATTGCTTTTGCGAATCATCCTGAAGGTGTGACGAATTCTTACCGCAGGTTCCTTATTAAAAATATGAAAGATAAGTTTGATCTACAAGGAATTCCGATCCGAATTTTCTGTATGAAATCACGAAGCGGTGCCGAAAACCAGTCATGACCAATAAACGTTCATCATTCCGCAACCGGTTTTCCTTTTATTTGCTGGCCATCGGCAGTGCCTGTGGCCTTGGTAATTTATGGCGCTTTCCGTACATTGTGGGTGAAAATGGCGGTGGAGCATTCTTGCTGCTTTATGTATTTCTGGCATTAACAGTTGGATTATCCTTGTTGATTGCTGAGCTCATGCTGGGCCGTTACACCGATCTGAGCCTTTTGGCAGCTTCTCGTAAAGTCGCACAGTCTTCGGGCAAAAAGAGTTATGCTTTGATCGGGTGGTTCAGTCTTTTGATCACAGCGATAATTTTGTCCTACTACTCGGTGATCAGTGGCTGGGTTCTGCATTATTTAACTCAGTTTGTGACCAGTCTTTATCATGAGGATCCTGTTAAATACCTTTCTAAGACTTCGGTTAGCGTTTTATTGCAAAGTGGCTCTCTGCAGTTCATGTTAGCTAGCGTCCATTTAATTATTACCACGACGATTGTTTTAAAAGGATTCAGCGAGGGTTTCGAAAAAAAGATTGCCTCACTTCTGCCTTTTTTTGGAATTCTCGTGATTGTGCTTTTATTTGGCTCACTGTCGCGTGATTCAAATAAAGATGTTCTGCGCTTTTTATTTTATCCGGATTTTTCAAAGCTGAATTGGAGCTCGCTAAGTCATGCGTTGGGGCACGTGTTTTTTACGTTGTCTTTGGGCTTCGGCTCAATGGTGACTTTCGGTGGCTACTTGAAAAACGATGAGGATCATCTTCCCACCATCGGGTTACGAGTCACGATTGTCGATACTTTGATATCAATCGTGGCGGTTTTACTGGTTTTTCCGATTGCATTTTCAAGTTCAAAACAATTGGCCACGGACCCGAGTCTGCTTTTTGACGTTATGCCGATTTTTCTGTCTTCGATCAAAGGCGGAATTCTTTTCGGCCTTATTTTCTTTTTATTCCTGTGGTTAGCCGCCTTGAATGCCAGCATCGGTTTGCTTGAAACCGTTACCGCCAATATCACTGAAATGCATCCGCATCTACGCCGGCCGATGGCGGCCAGCCTGGCGGGTCTTTTTGTGATGTTTTTGACGGTGTTTCCGGCGTTTTCGAGTTCGATTTTTAAAAATGTCAATATCCTGGGTCGAAGCCTTATTGAATTTTTAGATTCAGCGCTGATCAATGTTTGTTTACCGATTGCAGCTGTGGGTATTGTTTTTATCTTCTTTAAAACATTGAAGCCCGCGCAGCGTGAAAAGTTATTTGTGACTGATAAAATGCCAACGAGTATTGTTATGTATTCACATTGGGTGGTCACTATTAAATGGGTGGTGCCGATTCTTGTGGGTGCGGCCTTACTGATGTCGTTAATTGGTGTCGCCGTTCGCTAACGCGTGTGCATGATCCATAATAGCCAAAAATAAAAATTAAAAGTTAAAGCCTATTCCTGTTTGGATTTCGTAGATGTCGCCGTTCAAGCGAGGGCGGACAGGGCTGAGCACGGGTTCGGGGAAGCCGGGTTTTTCTTCTTCGATGCGATCGTTTGATTCATCCGGAAATTGCACGAGATGGTAGACACCTTGAAGGCTTAAGTAGGCCCGGTGACGCATGATCGGGATTTCAATACCGGCGCCGACTTTAAAACCGATCGGCTTATCCGGAACAATCGGCAATGATTTGGAAAGATTGTAAGTGCGTGTGTATTGTCCGACACCGGCCAAAACGTACGGGTTTAGATCAGCCAAACCTTTTGTGACATTTTCAGTATTAAAATAAAATTTTCCGTTGAGATCAAAAGTCTGAATATTGACCGTTCCGGTGTAGTGGTTCGATATGCTGGTAAAGCTGTCGTCGTTGTAGCTGTAAAAATCGACGCTGCTATCTGCAATCGAGTACGCCAATGAAAGTGCGGTCTGAAGATCGAAAAAATAGCTGAATTGAACGCCGGCTGAAAGAGCAGGGGAATAGCCTTGCGAGAAACCATCGGTGTAACCGCGGTAGCCAACCATGAATCCAATGGTCAAAAAACGTCCATTTTTGAAAAAATTGATGTCGGCTTCTTCTTCGGCGCTTTGTTCGGACTCATTATAGTCAGAAAACGGATCAAATCCCTCGTCAACATCGGTGGCTTGAGCCCAGCCGTGCTGATGAAATAAGCTGATACCACAGAATAGAATGAGGAGATACTTTTTGAAGCCTTTTAGAGTCACTCTTTCATTGTAGAGCAACTTGCCTTAAGTTGAACAAAAACTTGCAGGACCCATTCTTTAGTCTTGAGGCGTTAACGAAAAAACGGGTTCTCATTTTTTTCGGTCACTGATAATTTGATTAGACAAAATCGGAGGATGCTTTGATCGACTACAAAAAAAGTGGTGTCGATATAGAAGCGGGTGATGAACTCGTTTCATGGTTGCAAAGTACTCCTGTCTCTTCTGATCACCCACAAAAAGAAAATCTGACTTTTAAATCCGATGTTCCGGATTATAAAACACGTGTGGTTTCAGGAATTGGCGGGTTTGCAGCCTTATTCGATGCACGTTTTAAAGATATGCAAGAACCTCTCTTAGTTTCGTGCACAGATGGTGTCGGAACTAAAGTAAAGCTTGCAAGTTACTTCGGTGATTTCAGCACGGTTGGGCAGGATTTGATCGGCATGTGCGCCAACGACCTGATCTGCACCGGCGGCACTCCCTTGTTCTTTCTTGATTACTATGCCGTCGGTAAACTCAACATGAATTCAGCACAGCGGTTTTTAACAGGAGTTAAAAAAGCCTGTGAAGAATCGCATATGGTTCTGATCGGTGGCGAAACCGCTGAGATGCCGGGTGTTTACCAAGAAAAAGACTTCGATTGCGCAGGCTTTTCGGTCGGTGTTGTTGATAAACCTAAAATGTGGGGAGCCCACCGCGTGCAAGAGGGTGATGTGATTTTGGGGCTTGAAAGCTCGGGCTACCAAAGCAACGGCTATTCACAGATTCGTAAAGTTTTTGAAGGTGAATACGATCAATACAAAAAATGGCTGATGGAGCCGACCCGGCTTTATGTTCGGGCAACATTTGAAATCAGAAATCAATTCGACATTCACGCCGTCGCCCATATTACGGGTGGCGGAATTGAAAATGTTCCTCGTGTGTTGCCTGAAAATCTAAAAGCCTCTTTAAAAAAATGGCCTTTGCCCGAGTGTTTCGCTGAAGTTCAGCGTCGGGCTCAGATGACCGACGATCAAATGCGCCAAACATTCAACTGCGGCATTGGCTTAATGGTGATTATGAATGCAAGCCAAGCGGCGGCGGCCCGTGATCGACTCAATGAGATCGGTTACAAAACTCATAATTTAGGAATTATCAAAAACCGACTGAAGGATGATGCGCATGTTGAGTGGATGTAAAAAACCGGCCAAAGTCGCTGTTTTTATATCCGGTGGCGGTTCAACGCTGCAAGCGTTACTTGAAATGCAACATCAAATCGAAATCAAACTTGTGATCTGCAATCGTCTAGGCGCTGCCGGACAGCTAAAGGCCAAACGTTTCGGTGTGCCTGTGGTCCGAATCGGTAAAAATACCACAGATACCGAGCTGAACACCATTCTTCAACAGCACAGAATAGATTTTGTCATGTTGGCCGGCTTTATGAAGATATTATCGGCTTCGTTTGTACAAAGTTGGCAAAACCGCATGATCAATATTCATCCGAGTCTGCTGCCGGCCTATAAAGGCTTAGAAGCGGCTGAAAAAAGCTGGAATGAAAATTCAGACATGGGGGTTTCGATTCATCATGTCACAGAAGAGATGGATGAGGGACGGGTAGTTTTACAGAAACGTTCTTTAACAAATTCGAAGTCTTATAGTTTTCAGGAGGCTTCGATTTGGCTCAGGCAAACGGAGCAGCACTTGCTACGGGAGGCCTGCTTTTTATGAAAATCGCTTACGTAGCCACGGACTTAAATGCTTTAAAAGTGCAGTCAATGATCGTCGGTCCTTACGAAGAGCTGCATTACTATCTTGTGCAGCCGAAAACACGTTCGGTCGATGTGAGCATCGAAGACAAGTCGATTTTAGCGGCAGGGCTTTGCATTCCGGCTTCGACTGAACTGCAGACTTCAACGCACATGAAAGTTCTTAAAAAAATACAAAGTCATCTTATCGCTTGGAAAAGAGAAATTTTTCAGGATTACAAAGTTAAAGCCACTAAGCAAAACACTCACTTTGAGTTGAGTGTTTTTTTCAAAGTGAGTGTTTTGCTTAGTGGCTTTAACTTTGTAA
>JANPAD010000501.1:0-13568 GCA_031429735.1 Bdellovibrio sp.
TCTGGATAGTTTTCGCCAGCAAATTTTTTCTTCTTGGCTTGGTAATGCATCAGATAATTAATAGGTGAAACGTTATTAAATGAGAAGAAGCCGATCAATCGGCGCACATAGGGCCAGTAAAGCCAGTTGTCCTGCATCGAGTAGTTGTAGTCGGTGCCTTTTTGAATGTTGTAAATTGATGCGTCCATCCGGTAAGAGGCCGTAAAGTCGATCGAAGCCGGAGAGCGGCTCAAAAACGGTTTGTAACTTTGTAAGTTGCATTTCGCCTGCAGAGTTCCGTAAAGATCGCTCGTAAATTTTACGTTTTTAGAAAAATCACTTTCAAATATGGCCTGCGGCTGAAAGAAATCTAAGTAAGCTGAATAATTTGAAACTGTTTCCCATGATCCGGCGCATACGCCATTTTCGGGTTTCGCATAACGCAAAAATTTTTGTGGTAGACGGTCGAACATCGGCAGTCTTAAGAGACCGATCCACGCCCAACTGACCCGCATGTAGGTGTCGATATAAAAAACCGGCTGTGTTTTCCAATTGCGGATACCGAATTTACTGACTAAGGCGTATTCCTCTTTCAACATAGAGGCTGCTGTAATATTACCGATCAATGTACCTGAGGTGTTAATCAATTCGGCGACTTTGCGGTAATTTTTCATGCCGTTAACTGTGTGCCCTTTTTTTGTCTGTTGAAGAAAGTTAACCAGGGCCCAGTTGCGTAGCATGTTGTAGTTCGGAATCGGCAGCTGCGAAAAAATTTCTATACGGGTCATGGCGCCGACACTTGGTACAACGGCCAAAGCTTCTTTAATTTGGGTGTTGCTTGAAAAGTTCCAGTAATCAAAATACTGAAGAGAATTAATCCATTCGGTATTGATGGCCATCAGATCATGGTCTTTCATCATGGCTTCGATCGTAGCCGGTGAACGGCGCCAGTCAGAGTAAGATTTGTCGATTTTTTTCAGGGCATCGTAGCGTGGATTACGCAAGATCAATTTTTCATAACCTTCGAAAGCTACGTATTTTGAAATGAGGTATTCGGCATTGTTGTCGGAAGTCCATTCTGGAAAAATCGGATGGGCATTAATGACTTCGAGATCATTTAATATTTTCGGTAAGTTTTGGTAAAGTGCGTCCTGGTTTTCATGAGACTGAGGTCTAAGAAACAGTTCAATTGCAACGTGAGCCGAAAATGGAACAAGCGCAAGTGCAGTCAGCACAAATATAAAAAAAATATGATATCTTCTAGCGCGCAGATACTTAATCACTTACGTTCCTCATCAACCTGACTTATCGGCAGTTAGGTCGATTAACGTGAAGCTTTTATAGTTTAACTTTTTTGGCTCAGATTGAGAAAGGCAGACTAAAGTCGGCGTTAGAGTTTTTACTCCATCTCTTCGAGATAAGTATAACCTGATAAGCCCTCTTCGTAATGGCGCAAGAGATTTTTGGCTTCTTGTTTTGTAATCATACCTTTAGAGATACTTTCTTCTGTGTACTGACGAACGCTATCGACCATTTCGGCCCGGCCGAATTGAACGTAAGTTAAAACTTCAGTCACGGTGTCACCCGGGATGTAATGATCGACTGTGTAGCCTGACTCGGTAATTGAAATATGAACCGCGTCTGTATCGCCGAACAAGTTGTGAAGATCGCCCAAGATTTCTTGGTACGCACCTGTTAAGAACACACCTAAGAAATAAGGAGCATCACCTTCTTTAAACGGATGAATGCGCAAAGTTTTTTTAACGTCGCCGGTTTCGGTGTCGATGAATTTTTCAATTTTACCATCAGAATCACAGGTCAGATCGGCCAGAGTGGCTTCGTGGCAAGGTTCATTTTTATGATTGTGGATGGGCATAACCGGAAACAACTGACCTACGGCCCAAGAGTCGGGTACGGATTGGAAAACCGAGAAGTTGCAGAAGTAAGTGTCGCAAAGGGTTTCACGCAGTTCTGCTGTGATGTCATCACAGTCAGGAGTGATCTGAGAAAGGGCTAACATTTTTGTTGCGATGGCAAAGAACATGCTTTCACACCAAGCACGTTGCGGCAAATTCAGAACGCCGTAGGTGAAAAGATTCAGTGTTTCTGATTTAGTCTGCATAAGATCATTGAAACATTCATTGATGTTCTCAACACCAAGTTTATCAAAAATATACTGCATGTCCTGCATAATCGCCGGATCTTTTTTAGTTGCAGTTGCTGGAGGCTCCTGCTGGAACAGGTTGTTAACGCCCATGACATTGAAAACTAAAACCGAGTGATGCGCGACAAGTGCGCGGCCGGATTCAGTTACGATGTTCGGGTGTGGTACATTTTTTTCATCGCAGAGTTGTTGTAAAGTTGAAACAACGTCGTTGGCATACTCTTGTTCAGAATAATTGATTGAAGAATCCGATAAGCCTGTGCCGTCGTAATCGACGCCTAAGCCCCCGCCCACGTCGATGTACTTGAGCTGTGCGCCCATGCCATGAAGTTCGGTGTAGAAGCGTGCCGCTTCTTTGAGTGAAGATTTAATACTTTGAATTGAAGGAACCTGCGAACCGATGTGGTAGTGAAGCAGTTCAAGGCAATCAAGCATGTTGATTTTTCTGAGATGCTCAACACCTTCAACGATTTCAATTGCGGTCAGACCGAATTTAGAACGTGCACCTGCAGAATCAACCCATTTGCCCGCACCCTGCGTGTTCAATTTTGCGCGCAAGCCGATTTTAGGTTTGATGTTCAGTTTTTTAGATGCGTCGATGATGAGTTTGAGTTCATCTTTACGATCAACAACGATAATGACTTCGCGGCCTATTTTTTGTGCGAGCAATGCGGTTTCAATGTACTCAACGTCTTTGAAGCCGTTGCAGATGATGACGCCGTTTGGAGTGTCCATCAGCGACAGAACAACCAACAGTTCAGGCTTAGAGCCGCACTCAAGGCCCAAGTTGACGTCGCGGCCGAACTTAACAAGCTCTTGCACCAAGTGACGTTGCTGATTCACTTTGATCGGGTAAACGCCGCGGTAGAGACCGGTATAGTTGTGGTCTGCGATAGCTCTTTTGAAACAATCAGATAAAAGATGAACGCGTTCATTGAGGATGTCAGGAAAGCGAATCATGATGGGTACGCGGATACCGCGGTCTTGTAATTCTTGAGTCAGTTCGTAAAGATCGACGCCCGGGCCTTTTGCGCCTTTCGGAGTAACCGCTACGTTGCCGGCGTCATTGATACGGAAGTAGCCGTTGCCCCAGTTATTAATACCGTAAATTCTTGAGCTGTCTTCGATGCTCCACGTTTCTTGCGTGTTCATAAAGGCATGTGTCGGAGACTTGCCGTTGCTTACAGTTGCACCCGTGCCGGTGTGGTTTGGAGAAGAATGGTTAGTATCGGTGATTAAGCTCATCAAGGCCCTCCGAGAAAGCTGTATTTTTATGATTTTGATTTACAGTTTAATTGGAGGGGTTGCAAGAATTTCTGAAAAGTTCGTGAAGATTTTATGAGCCTTCACGAACTGCTAAGTTTGGATTTAGTTAGGGACGATGATGTTCAGGATTTTTCCGGCTTTGTAGATGACCTTGCCCGGGGTTTTTCCGCCCACGGCAGCCGCTACCGTCGGCACTTCGTAAGCCAGTGAAAGGGCTGCTGTTTCGTCTGCATCGGGCGCAAGCTCGATGGTGCCGCGCATTTTGCCATTTACTTGAACACCTAACGTGATGACATTATCCACGCAGAGCTCAGATTTGAAAGTCGGCCACATGGCTTGAACCACTAAACCTTCACCGTGCATTTTTTGCCAAAGTTCTTCGGCCGTGTGCGGAGCAAACGGTTGCAGAAGTTGAACCAACGGCAGAAGAGCGGATCTGGCATGACATTCATGTTTATACATCTCGTTCACTAAGATCATCATCTGACTGATGCAGGTGTTAAAGCTCATGGCTTCAATGCCGTCAGTTACCTTTTTGATCGTTTTATGAAGAGCTTTTTCGACTTCGTCGGGCATTGTATCGGCCGTCGGGTTTTGCTCACAACTATCAACCAAGCGGGTGAGGCGGTCTAAGAAGCGCTTCACGCCATCAATGCCGTTTGAATTCCAAGGCTTGTCTTTGTCCATGGGGCCTAAAAAGCAAATATAACAGCGAAGAGCATCAACGCCTGCTTCTTGGGCGACTTCATCGGCAGCCACAACATTGCCACGTGATTTAGACATTTTTTCACCGTCCGGGCCGAGGATCATGCCTTGGTGAGCCAACTTTTTGAAAGGTTCGTCGACCGGCGAAAGACCGACATCGAAAAGAACTTTGGTCCAAAAACGGGCATACAGTAAATGCCCGACCGTGTGTTCAGCGCCGCCCACGTAGAGATCAACGGGCATCCAGTAGCGGGCGGCCTGTTGTGAAAAAGCTTCGTGGTTGTTTTTCGGATCCGTGTAGCGGAAAAAATACCAAGAGGATCCGGCCGCACCTGGCATAGTGTCCGTTTCGCGGTGGACGCCGTTCGAATATTCAACCCACGCTTTATTGTTAGAAAGCGGAGCTTCGCCTGAATCCGAAGGTTCGTAATTAGCCACTTCAGGTAAAATAACCGGTAGTTCGTTCAAAGGAACCCCGCGGGATGTGCCGTCAAGTGAATGTAAAATCGGGAACGGTTCGCCCCAGTAGCGTTGGCGGCTGAAAAGCCAGTCGCGTAATTTGTACTGAATTTGTTTTTGTCCGAGGCGTTCTTTTTCAAGATGTTCACACATCTTGGTGATGGCTTCGGTTTTCATAAGGCCGTTCAAAAAACCTGAATTGCAAAGTTTACCTTCACCGGTAAAGGGAAGATCGGTTTCAGATTCAAGAACACGCTTGATCGGGATATTAAATTTCAGCGCAAATTCGAAATCGCGTTCATCGTGTCCGGGAACCGCCATGATCGCTCCGGTTCCATAATCCATCATCACGTAATCCGAAATCCAGATCGGAATTGCTTCTCCGCTCACCGGATTTTTCGCGAATCCGCCGGTGAACACACCGGTTTTTTCAGTTGCGGCTTTACGGTCGACTTCGGATTTTTTAGATGTGTCTTCAACATACAAAGCCACTGCATTTGTTTGTTCTGCTGTAGTGATTTGACGAACCAGCGGATGTTCGGGTGCCAGCACCATAAAAGTTACACCGTAAATGGTGTCGGGACGAGTGGTGAAAATTTCAAGAATTTCATCCATCGCTCCGGGCACGCTCACTTTAAATTTAACCGTCGCGCCTTCTGATTTGCCGATCCAGTTGCGCTGAGCTTCTTTCGTGCGTTCAGGCCAATCGAGTTTATCAAGATCGTTTAAAAGACGTTCGGCATAGTCGGTAATTTTCAGCATCCACTGTTTCATCGGCACGCGCATGACGGGGTGACCACCGCGTTCTGATTTGCCGTCGACAACTTCGTCGTTGGCTAAAACAGTTTTTAAAGCCGGGCACCAGTTCACCGGAACTTCTTTTTGGTAGGCGAGCCCTTTTTCAAAAAGTTTAAGAAAAATAGCCTGGGTCCATTTGTAGTAATCGGGTTCGCAGGTTGAAATTTCACGTGACCAGTCAAAGCTGAAACCGTAGCGCTGAAGTGTTGCGCGGAAACTTTCAATTGCGTTGCGGGTTGTGATTTGCGGATGTACGCCGGTTTGAATGGCATATTGCTCGGCAGGTAAACCGAACGCATCAAAACCCATCGGGTGAAGAACGTTATAACCGGTGGCGCGTTTGTAGCGTGAAATAATATCAGTCGGCGAATAAGAAGCGATGTGCCCTATGTGAAGGCCCGAGCCGGATGGGTAGGGAAACATATCGAGAGCGTAATATTTCGGTTTTTTAGAATTATTATCGGCTTTGTAGACTTGTTGATCTGACCAGATTTTTTGCCATTTTGATTCAATTTCGGTGTGCTTCATAGGACAAGATCTTAATGCCAAGCAAAGCCGAAATCAAACCAAGATTGCGGCTCAAAGGCGATTACGCAACCGGAGTATGCCGTTTCAGTTTGAGTTGACGGAGGATTGGAGCTGTCTCAATCTGATGTCATGTGGAAGCGCGGCTGTCTTTTGATCTGGATATTTTATTGTTCATCCTACGCAGGGGTTAAAGATGGCGTTCGTATGCCCATTACAAATCCACATTTCTATAAAATTACTAAAGGCGTAGAGGAACATTATCTTTTGGGAACCGTTCACTACCTGATTCGGTGGAGCGACTTTCCGCAGTACGTGCATGAGATATTCGAGGCCAGCCCTAATTTCGTGAACGAAGTGTTTTTTGAAGAAAAAAGACGAGCGTTGTTAGAAAAAACTTTAGAGAATTTACACACTCGCAAGAGAGCACCAAAACTAACTGTTGATCAGCTCACAAAACTTGAAAAAAGCGGTTTGCCACGAAAGCTTTTTCCAATGAACACTGAGGAAAATTTTGAGCTTTATTTGTTTTTTCCACACTCGGGTTACAGGCCTTATTACATCTTAGATGTCGATCTTTATTTTCAGGCTAAAGATAAGCATAAAAAACTTTTTAAATTGGATAGCGAAGAAATCATGAGTGAAGGAAAAAAGATTGATAAACCTTTGGGGTTAGCGGATTATACAATTGGTCACTACCTCGACACGCATACCGCTCAGGAATATTATAATTTTGGTGTCGACTGGCAGAACAATTATCGTCAAGGTCCAGGCTGTCTCGAGGATGAGGGGACAGAGGGCTACGCTTACCGCACTCAAAAGTGGATGCCAGAACTACAGACCCTGCTCAAAAACCATAACCGCAGTTTTATTGCCGTCGGGGTTGGCCACTTTTACGGAAAACGCGGATTGATCGAGTTGCTGCGCGGCCAAGGCTATAAAGTCGAGGTCTACGCAGGTACAGGTTGTCAGTCCGGTCTATCTTTCGGGTATAAATTCCGCGGTTGGCGGCCAGTACCATTTTGATAAAAACTAGCCCTGTTTATATTAAGTAAATTATCAAAAAGACCGATAAAAAGGGCATGAAGAAGGACCCGAAACACAGGCCCATTCTGGTGCTCGATGAAGACCCGGAAACATTAGAATTAATGATGGAACCACTCCGTTGGGAGGGTTACGATGTCCGTGGTTTGACTTCGCCGCAAGAGGCCGCTGAATTTTTGAATTACTGGAAGCCTCAAATGATTATCGTGGACCCGGATTTTTCGAATCACGACGGGCTTGAGTACCTGAATTCTTTGATCGGTCACTTGGATTCAACTTCGCTGATTGTGGTTTCGAGTGAAAGCAGCACTGACCGTATTACCCAATGCTTAGATTTAGGCGCCAGCGACTATATTGTTTCGCCGTTTATTCCGCTTGAATTCTTAGCCCGTGTCCGCACCCAACTGCGCTTCATGGATGCAAAAGAAGAGCTGATTGCGGCTAATGAAAAACTCAAAGAGCTGGTTGAGATTGATGACCTGACGGGTCTTTTCAACATGCGTTCGATGTATCAAAAACTTGAATTTGAAATGGAACGCGGTAAGCGCTTCAATCGCCCTGTCACAGTTGTGATGATCGACATGGATCACTTTAAAAGCGTTAATGACGGACATGACCATTTATTCGGAAGCTACGTTATTTCAGAAGTGGGTCATATCATTAAAGGCAGTACACGTAATATTGATATTCCGGCCCGTTACGGGGGTGACGAGTTTTTGATAATTTTATCAGAAACACCATTGGCCGGAGTAGAACTTTTCTGTGAACGACTTCGCAAAAGAATCGAAAACAACGTGTTCAGTTGCGGAATTGATTCTATGAAACTGACGCTTTCATTGGGTTTTTGTTCAACAGAGCCAGGGGAGTCGATCTCCCCAAAAGAACTGGTTCGGCGGGCCGACGTGGCTTTGTATGAAGCCAAGAAGCTGGGCCGCAACCGCGCGACGAATTACATCGATTGCCAAGCGAGTGATCACCGCGTTGAAAAATCGGCGATCGTCGAGATGTTCAACAGAAAAAACAAGACAGCTTCTTAATTTAATGGCATACCCAAAGCATGAACAAAAACTCTAAGGTGGCCCTGGGCACCCTGATTGTAAGTCTCATCGTTCTGTTGCTAAAAGCAAAAGCCTACTATGCGACTATGTCGTTAGCTGTTATGTCCGACGCGCTCGAAACAGTGGTCAACGTTGTGACAGCGTTGGTGGCCTTAGCGGCGGTGAAGATAGCGGCCGAACCGGCGGACGAGGACCACCCGTACGGTCATGGTAAGCTTGAATACTTTTCAGCTTCGTTTGAAGGCGGGCTTATACTTTTCGCGGCCCTCGCGATTTTATATCAAAGCATTAAATCATTTTTTCAACCGGTGGAATTTACGGATATTCTGGCCGGGAACATGTATTTAATTGTCGCGACCGGAATTAATATAGTGGTCGGGTTTTATCTGGTTCAGCACGGTAAAAAAGAAAACTCTGAGGCGCTGAAAGCGAGCGGCAAACACCTCTTATCTGATGTCGTAACCACCTTCGGAGTCTTGATTGGGTTAGCTATGGTTAAATGGACCGGTCTGGACTGGATTGACTCACTGATTGCATTTATGGCGGGTCTTTATTTGGCTTACGAAGCCTACAAAATTTTAAGAACGACCAGCGGTGCCCTGATGGACGCCATTGATCCGGAAATTATTACGATGTTGGCCAATTCGTTGAACCGATACCGTCAAGACGAAATTATTGATATTCATAATTTGCGGATGATTCGTTCCGGTGGCTTTCATCATATTGATGCGCATGTCGTGGTGCCCGCCTACATGGACGTCGAGACCATTCATGAAATAACCCATGAATTTGAACTTCAAGTCGTCAAAGATTACAAATACGACGGTGAAATTGCCTTTCACATTGACCCGTGCCTTCAAGCTTACTGTCAGCAATGTCGTGTGAAAGATTGCAGCATTCGCAAAGCCGCGTTCGTACAAGAAAAAATTTTCGACCAAACCAATTTGATCAAAGGGCCTCAGTACACGAACTAATATGGATGAAATATCTAAACGCCCCCGCATTAATCTGACTCGCACGTTACCTCGCCCGAATGTTTACACACAGGCGCTTGAAGGCGAATTCAGAGACTTCGCTTTCAATGAAGAGCGGGCTCCGCTGAATAAAGGTCTATGGCGTGAAAAAGTATTTCACTGCGGCGTTGAAAAGCCGATGGATGTTGAAATTGGTACCGGGGCGGGCATGCATTTTGGCCACTTGGCTATGAAGCACCCGGATCGGCTGTTCGTCGGCCTCGAACTGAAGTACAAACCACTGGTTCAGACAATTCGGCGCGCGCAGTCTACGGGGCTGCGTAACAGTGCCATGTGCCGGTATCATGCGTTTAATATCGATCTGCTTTTTGGCGAAGGTGAAATAAATAATGTCTTTATTCATTTTCCGGACCCGTGGACGACGCCGCGAAAACCAAAAAATCGGGTGGTTAACCGGGTCATTCTGGATTGGCTTTATGACATGCAACGCGATGGTAGTTTTCTTGAGTTTAAAACTGATTCGCGTGAATACTTTTTATGGGCTTTAGAAGAAATTAAAGATACCAAATACAAAGTTGAATTTCAGACATTGAATCTGTATCAAGATGGCGGGCGTTATCTTGACGAAAACTATCAAACGACATTTGAAAAAATATTTGTTCGCCAAAAGGTTGAGATTAATTACATCAAGCTTGTGAAGCCTCATTAGCCCTTAAATACAGGACCGAACCACCCGTAGTCTCAAATCCGGCACACTTTCTGATTTAATAGGCAGTAGAATGATTTTTTCACTCAAACGAGTGAAAAAAATGAAAATTCTCCTTTCGATTACCAGGTTATTAGTCTTTTTTCATTCGATCATATGAAAAAACTGCTTTTACCTTTTAATAATTCACCAATTGTGCTATATTCATATGATCATATGAAAAACACAATTTCTTCTTTGGTGGAGCTGGGAAAATTAATTAAGGCTGAACGAAAAAACCGTAAGCTAACACAAACTGAGCTAGGAGAGTTGAGCGAGACGAGCATCAATTTTATTAGCCAAGTTGAGGCCGGCAAACATACAGCACAGATCGGAAAGGTTTTTCGTGTGTTACAAGTATTGGGATTTGAACTCCACTGCCGTCGAGGACAAAAAGGATTAGTCCTGCATGAAAAAAACTAAACCTCAAAAAGAAGAATCTGAGCCAAGAGTAACGGACTCTTTCGACGCAAAAAAAATCCAGCAGTTAAAGATTTATAAAAATAATGCCTATGCCGCGGTACTAAATCGCACCGTCAACGGTTGCGAGCTGCGGTTTGACCCCGAATTTGTTAGGCAGAATGCGCACATGCTGATGACGTATCAAACGCCTGTGCAAGCGGGACCGGTCATATTTGAGGGGGTTAACCTGCCGCCTTACTTCGCGGGCTTACTGCCGGAGGGCTTGCGGCTAAAAGCATTGACCAAACGAATAAAGACTTCTTCTGATGACTTATTTAGTTTGCTTGCTGCCGCAGGACATGATGCTGTCGGGGATATCCACTTTTCTGATAAAGGCGAAGAGTCTGAAAATTTATTTACAGACTTCAAAAAAATAAAAAATGAAATTCAACAAGCAATTCATTTAGACCAACATGCATTGGCCGGAGTTCAAGACAAAGTCTCTGCCGATCGAATTTCTTTGCCAATTACAATTAAAAACAAAACAAAAAGCTACATTTTGAAGCTGGCTTCAGATGAGTTTCCAGAGATTATTCAAAACGAATATTTGAGCTTACAGATTGCGAAATCAAGCGGGCTTATTGTCAACAAAGCTAGAGTAGTAACAGATATTAATGGCGTTGAAGCTCTTTTGGTCGAACGTTTTGATCGTTTGTGGGATCAAAAGGAAAAGCGCTGGCTGCGCCATCACCAGGAAGACGCCTGCCAATTTTTGAATAGGTACCCCGCGGATAAGTACAATTTATCATTACAGGAAATAGCTGCTGGTATAAGAAAGTTCGCGTCTAGCCCAGAAATTGAAGTTTTGAAACTATTGCAGCTAAAAGCATTTTCTTACCTGATTGGCAACGGTGATTTGCACGCAAAAAACATCAGCCTTCTGAGTGACCAGCTTTCGCCGTGTTACGACATCGTTTGCACTGCAGTTTACGGTGATGAAAAGATGGCTTTAATGATGGATGGAAAAAATCAAAATCTGAAACGACAAAATTTCATTGATTTTGGTAAAAGAAACGGACTCCCTCCGGCCCTCGTTGAATCTATGCTTGATAAAATGAAATTTAAGTTTGAAAAGAATTTGGAAAAGATTTTTTTACTAAAGATAGCTAAAGCAAAAGAGAAGTATATGCGGTCTCTATTTAAAATTCGGCTGGGACATTTAGAGTAATTATTGTCACTTAAATCTAAAAAAATCGGCTTATAATCCCGTTAAAGTGTTTGTACCAGGACGAATTTCTTTGGCCCGCGTTACAGGATCAACTTGTGCAGCTTCATTAGCTCCCCAACACAAGACAGAACCACCAATAGTCTTCGCACAAGTATGTGACAGACCTGTAGAAACTGAACTTACGATTCCTGAGAGTATCGTCACTGGCACCAAAGAGTTCGTTGTCGTCCCATTACCTAATTGGCCTGATGAGTTTGACCCCCAACATTTAAGAGAACTGTTGACTACGGCACAACTGTGGCCACCATACCCCGTAGAAATTGCCTGTACGCCACTTGAAATTATCTCAACCGGTGTATTTCGATTAATCGTCGTCCCATCACCCAACTGGCCAGCCGAGTTTGAACCCCAACACTTAAGAGCGCCATTTACGATCGCGCAAGTACTATAACGACCTAAAGAGATTGCTTGAACTCCACTTGCAATGACAGTAACCGGAGAATATCTCCAAGTTAAAGTTCCATCTCCTACTTGCCCATAAGAGTTGTTGCCCCAACAAAGTAATGAACCGCTTACGATGGCACAAGCATGAGTTGGACCAATAGAAACAGCTTGTACACCACTGCTAATAATCGTAAGTGGCAGAGCTGATTCAGGTGAAGTGCCATTACCTAGTTGCCCTCGACTATCGTCACCCCAACACTTCAGTGCCCCACTGACTATCGCACAAGTATTTGCTTCATTAACGGATACAGCCTCCACACCGCTATCAAATATAGTGATCGGGTTATTTTGATTAATTTTTGTGCCATCCCCTAATTGGCCAGAATCATTTGAGCCCCAGCATTTCAAGGCTCCGCTGACAACGGCACACATATGACTAAGCGCTGCAGCGGCACTTTCTACTCCTGTGCTTATTAGGGTAGTCACCGTATAATTTGTCGTGTGTGAATAGTACGACGAAAACCCTCCCCAACATTTGAGTGAATCGCCGACAACAGCACAAGATTTGGTAGTGGTGTTGTTTTCAGCGAGAGACTGGGCTTCGCTTGCAATTGCTGTTATAGGGAACAGCGATTTGGTTAAGTATTTTCCACGACCTAGTTGAGAATAAAAATTATCTCCCCAGCATTGAAGTGACTCGGCTATCAATCCACATGTATGATAGACGCCCACTGAAATACTTTGCACAGAGTTTGCAAAAATTTCTTTAGGCACCAAAGATTTAACTTGTGTTCCGTCACCAAGTTGGCCGAAGTTGTTTGAACCCCAGCAGTATAATGACCCATTACTCAACTTTGCACATGTATGAAAACCACCAGCAGAAACCTGTTGAACCCCACTCTGAATAACTGTTTTTGGAACACTCGAATTGGTGGTTGTATTGTCACCTAATTGCCCTGTCCCATTCGTCCCCCAACATTGAACGGCACTCAAGACAATTGCGCAGGTATAATTTCCACCCGCCGAAACTTGTTGAACACCGCTTGGAATTACAGTTATAGGTGCATCAGAGGAAGCGGTTGTACCATTGCCCAATTGGCCTTGATAATTTTGGCCCCAACATTTAAGAGCACCACTAACTATCGCGCAAGTGTGAGTGGCACCAACGGAAACTTGCTGAACACCAGCTGAAATAATTGTTTCTGGCAGTTCATTCGGCTGCAGACTATAGTTCCCCCAACACTTAAGTGCTCCATTTACAACAGCACATGAATTATTTTCGCTAATCGATACATCTTCTACACCGTTCTCAAATATTGTTAACGGAATGGGCGAAAATGTAGATGAACCATCGCCGAGACCTTTCCTATTACGACCCCAACATTTCAATGATCTTCTAACTATTGCACAAGTGTGCGATGTGCCTACCGCGACCATTTAAACGCCACTTTCGATAACCATTACAGGTGTATCGCGGTCAATAATCGTGCCGTCACCTATATTACCTGAAACATTCGAGCCCCAGCAATAGAGAGATCCTTTTTTAATAGCACAGCTGTGCCGTTCGCCGGATGAAACTGAACGAGCGGGATCATTGATTGAAAATAATGAATCAACGTTTTTTTCTTCAGTCGATAAGCGACCACAATTTTGAAAAAAAGCCAGGAGCACGAATATAAAACTTACTAAATATAAATATAAATTCATATTAGTAAGTCGCGGTGATTTTTTTAAATTCATCATATTTTGACGTACCTCAGGGTTAATTGGCTTTAAC
>JANPAD010000502.1:0-4072 GCA_031429735.1 Bdellovibrio sp.
GCCCCCCCCCCCCCCCATGTCGCTGGTGCCGGCACGCCCCCGCCCCGGTTACGCCGCCATGCGGGACAGTTCGGCTGGCGTGCTTTCAATATTGGTTGTTGAAGTATCAACGCCAAGTTCTTGTGAAATCTGCTGACCGACTTCTTTAACTTCGCTGCCTTGAGTTTCAGGATTAACTGAAACCAGTGAAATAGTGGCATTGGGTTTAACGTTTCTAAGACGCTGAATACGTTTAACGATTTCAGCCCGTGCCATAGCCAGCTGAATGTGAGACCGGATAACAAAAGTTGAAATGGTGTAACCGGTGCCTTGGCGGACCTGCTTAACCTGAATCTCAGGGAGTTCGCCTTGCGAAGCGACGTCGGAAGCTGTGGGACCTTCTAATTGGGCATGGCTGAATGACGTCGTGAAAAAAACCACGAAAGCCAGCAGAAAATGAAGCGTCGAACGTCTGAAGTGGAATTGCATATCGTAGGTTTAATTATCCTTCGGTGCTAATTTGTTATAGGTCGAACACATCAAGGGTTCCTTAATGGAACCCTCGACGAAGATTTATAATTTTTCTGATTAAAAAAATTATTTTTTCTTCTTTTTACCGATAATGCCGCCGATGATGCCGCCGATGTCGACTTTGCCATTTACGCCTGAGATTTGTTCGCAAGAGTTGCTGTCGCCATTACAGAAAAAACCGTTGGCTTCTTGGTTTCTGCGAACACCTTCGTCTTCAGCGCAAATCTTTTTGGCTAATGCTGAAGCTTCGGTACGAGTTGCGGCTTTAGCTGTGTAGGCGCTATTGAAAGTTTTCGCATAACAGGCAAATTTAACGTTACCGCGGAAGTTGATGTTGACAGAGGATTGGTTGCGGACAATGTCAAAAATAGCAGTAATGTCTACGGCATTGGCCTTGTCACGTTCGCAGCTTAGAATTCTGCAAAAGAAAGCACCGCTTTTTCCGGTCTTCGCACATTCAGCAGTCGCATTAATTTCGGCTTCCGTACGCGTAACGCCACGGCCTAGTTCAGGAACATGTTTAAAGCTGTCTTCGGCCGAACAGACCCAGTCACCGCGTCCGACGATATTCAGACTGGCGTTTGGTGTGTTAACCGAGATGGCGCCGTCAATGGCAAAAGCATTTAAAGCCAATAAGAGCGACGAGATAAAAAGTGCCGTTTTTTTCATTTTATGTCCTTTGTTATACAGAGGATACTTATGCAATTAATTGCACAGCCTCGTTTGGACTTAAAATCGTTAAAAAAACGCAATGCTGTTTAAGAGTTATACAGTGTGACCTTTTGCAGAATTTCTGTTTAGAAGCTAAGATTTACTTAAGTGCCTCATGCAATTTTGTGGCGAGCGTTTGAAAACAAATAGCTTCAGTTCCGGTCGGGTGACTTTCAACAATCGGCACACCGGCTTCAGAGCCCATTGAAACAGATGGGTTAAAAGGAATTTCAACCAGCTTCGTTAGTTTTTTAGCATCAAGGTAACTGCTGAGTTCACCCTTCGGAAACATCTGAATTTTTTCACCGTTTACCGGGTTCAGCATGTAGGACATGTTTTCAACGATGCCGGCAATTTTCACGCCGGTGCGTTCGAACATGTCGATCGCTTTTTTCGCATCAATCAAAGAAATGTTTTGTGGAGTTGTGACGACAACGACCGTATCAACGGGAACTTTTTGAACTAATGAAAGTTGAACATCGCCGGTACCGGGCGGAAGATCAATGATCAGGTAATCGAGATCGCCCCATTGAACGTCACGGAAAAATTGATCCATGGCTTTGAAAAGCATGGGGCCGCGCCAGACGATGGCAGATCCTTCATCGACGAGAAAACCGATGCTCATGACTTTCACGCCGTAACGGTTCACCGGCGTAATTTTGTTGCCTTCTGAAACAGTCGGTTTTTGATTCAAAGCCCCCATCATGCGCGGCAGGCTTGGGCCGTAGATGTCGGCATCTAAAATACCGACTTCGCCATAAGCACGTAAAGCCAGCGCCAGATTGGTCGCCACTGTGCTTTTGCCGACGCCGCCCTTGCCACTTGCTACGGCGATGATTTTTTTGACCCCTTTGATGGGTTGTTGCTGATCGAACGGGTTGGCGGCCATAATGACTCTCCATGCTTTGGATTGGCTTTACAAAAGCGAATCTTCTTTTCATAATGAATTTACATTGAATAGCCAACAGCTTTTATTCATAAACATAGTTATTTTTTCAGGGGTTGTGCTCTATTTCGTGCTGGCACGTGTGAAAACCAAGAAAGCCAGACGAGACAACCCTGCGGCAGCTCCGGAAACGCCACTTATTGAAACACCCGAGCTTTCTGCACCAACGGAAAAATTGCCGCAGACGGTTCTGAAGCCCGCCGGAGTTTTCTTTGCTTTCAATGGCCACGAGTGGAAAGCTTTTGAGATCTTGGGCTGTGGCCCTAACGAAGACCTTGCACAGGTCACTGCACAATATCAAAGCCTGCTGCGAACTTCAGATACGAGTACTTTCGATTTCTATGAAGCCGCTTATCGAGCTATATTGAAGTCTAAACGCACTTAAACTGATTAGACTCTGTAAAAACTACTTTCCAGCCCAGCGCCACTTCATTAAGTTTCAATGTATGCTATATTCGCGGACTATGAAAAATTTAGTTATCATTTTGATTGCAAACTTTGTATTTGTCTCACTCGTGCACGCGGTCCAGATTTCAAAACCGGCGGAGTTTGAATACATTCATTGTGTGGCTAAATCTGCAGCTCCGGCGAAACTGACCACTCACTACGTGTTCGATGTAAGAGATCAGGACCAGTATAAGCTTTACTCTGCGCGCGCTGTACCGCGCTTGAAAACTGATCGACTTCGTTTGCAGTTGATCGATTCAAAAATTGTTCAAGTCAGTGCCGCTGGCTTCGATGTGGCTTGGAAATCAAACACTCAACGTTTGCAGTTTAATTTGCTGATTCAAGATAACGGTGGGCAAATTTTAAGTGGGCGACTTGTGTCCGACCGCGGAACGCTCGAAATCGGCTGTATCGACGCATCTTTAGAAAAGTAGTTGACCTGAATTCAGGCAGTTTGACGGCCGTCTTCTTTGACACTCTACACCAAGGGCAACGTCTGGTGTTTTTTTACCCTAAAAATGATAAATTTCTTCTGATTTATAAGAGGAGTTTTTCATGGCTGAAGCAACCCCATCGGTCCCTTCAAATACAGAGTCAATTGTTCGACACTTAAAAGATCTCAACACATTGGTGAGTCTCTCTAAACGCCGTGGCTTTGTCTTTCAAAGCTCTGAAATTTACGGCGGCCTCGGAAGCTGTTGGGATTACGGTCCCCTCGGTTCAATCTTGAAACAAAATGTAAAACGAATCTGGTGGAACGCCATGACCCGTCGTGCGGACATCGTCGGTCTTGATGCGGCCATTTTGATGCATCCGACAGTTTGGAAAGCCTCAGGCCACGTCGATGGCTTTTCCGACCCGTTGGTTGATTGCAAATCATGTAAGACGCGCTTTCGCGCTGACAACACTGAATCCTACTTAACTAAAAAACAATGTCCGCAGTGCGGTTCTAAAGAATTATCTGAAGAACGTCAGTTCAACTTGATGTTCAAAACTCACATGGGGCCGCTTGAAGATTCAGGTTCAGTTGTTTACCTTCGCCCTGAAACGGCACAAGGTCACTTTGTGAATTTTCAAAATTGCCAACAGAGTTCACGTTACAAAATTCCGTTCGGCATAGCGGCCATCGGAAAATCTTTTCGTAATGAAATCACGCCGGGTAATTTTATTTTCCGTACACGCGAATTCGAACAAATGGAAATGCAATATTTTGTTAAGCCGGGCACGGACGAAGGTTATTTCAACGAATGGAAAGAACGTCGCTTGAATTTCTACGTGAAGTACGGCATCAAACCTGAAAATCTTAAATTCCATGATCACGAGAAGTTGGCCCATTACGCTCGCGCGGCAACAGACGTCGAATTTAAATTCCCGATGGGTTTCTCAGAGCTTGAGGGCATTCACAACCGTTCCGACTTCGACTTAACCCAGCACGCAAAATTCTCCGGCAAAAACTTG
>JANPAD010000503.1:0-5733 GCA_031429735.1 Bdellovibrio sp.
AACCTGAGCCCACTCGTGGTCTTTTGTGTAATAAAAATCTTCTGGTACGTGAAAAGCCATTTTTAGCTCCTAGGTTTTATTAACGAACGGTGTTTTAACTACATGAGCTTTAACAAGTTTTCCGCGAATGTCGACGAAAAAATTGGAGCCTTCAGCTGCAAACGAAGGCTCAACATAAGCTATTCCGATAGGTTCATCAAGCGTTGGTGAATGTGTACCGCTTGTAACATAGCCTATTTTTTGACCAGCTTCGGTCTTAATTTCGTATCCTTGGCGCGGAATGCCCCGATCGAGCATTTTAAAGCCAATGAGCTTACGTTTTAAGCCGCCTTCTTTGCCTTTCAGCATAGGGGTTTTGCCAATGTAGTCTTTGGCGGTGGGTTTGATGGCCCAGCCCAGAACGGCTTCGTACGGGTTTGTGGTGTCATCAATTTCGTGACCATACAAAGAATATTTCATTTCAGTTCTTAAAGTGTCGCGCGCGCCAAGCCCGATGGCTTTGGCTTTCACTTGTGGGTTGCTCAGCAGTGCCGCCCAAAGGGCGACGGTTCCGCCGGCTTCAACAAAAACTTCGCAGCCGTTTTCGCCGGTGTAACCTGTTGTGGCAATCATGATGTCATGACCTTGAAATTTTGATTTTAAAATTTGATTGCGACCCATTTCAGAAACTTTAACGGGAGCGAAAACCAAATCACAAAGTTGTACAGCTTCAGGGCCTTGAATGGCGATCTGTCCCCATTGAGAGGATTCATCAGTGATGTCGGCACCCTTGTTGTTGTTGGTCATCCATTTAAAATCTTTATCTTTGTTCGAAGCATTCACGCAAACCAAGTAGTCCGCGTTTTTTTCTAAGCAGTAAACGAAGATATCATCAACTAAACCACCTTCATGATTCGGCAGCATCGAGTAATGAGCGCCGCCTACTTCAAGCGAAGCCACATCATTTGTCGTCAGCCACTGTAAGGCTTCAACAGCTTTCGGGCCTTTCACGCGGATTTCACCCATGTGTGAAACGTCAAAAAGGCCTGCGTGTTCACGCGTGTAAGCATGTTCTTGTTTCAGGCCTTCGTATTGGATCGGCATCAGCCAACCGGCAAAATCAACTATGCGGGCGCCAAGTTTGACGTGTTCATCATAAAGCGGGGTTTTTGAGGTGTTTTCCATGCGGGCAAATTAGCACTGATCACGAGAGTTGATCAATAATATATTGCACGTCTTTATTCAGACGCAGATCCTTCTTAAAATAGATATAAAACTGAGTTTGTTTCATCTGCTGGTCAAGAGATAGGCTGGTGTAGTGTTTTGACTCTCCGTAGTCTGAAGGCACGATGGCCCAACAGGCCTGGCTTTCGACTTTACTGACCAACAGCCGCCAATCGTTCGCTATAAATTGGATGTCGAGTGGCGGCAGTTGGAAACTCTTCAGCCGATGTCCGTTCAAGTACTGAGCGCTGCGATCATAGCTTGCAAAGGGGAGGGGCGAGCATTGATCGAGAGCTTTTTCAGTATTCGATGTGGATATCTTCCAGGAGTTGGGGATAATCATCTTCATCTTTGAAACAAATAATTTTTTTCTAAAATAATCAAAAGTCTCAAATGATTCATCATAAACGGCCATGTCGATTTGGCCTTTGTCTAAGGCGGCACGGATTTGCTGTCCGCTCATCGGCATCAGTTCAGCCGGCGATTTCAACTTCAAGGGTGTGACGTGCTTCTGTAAAATTTCGGAACGCGCCGCCAGAACCAGAACTTCTTTCTGGTTTTGAATACTGACATTTGAAAAGTTGTTGCGCAGTTCTCTGAGATTCAGAACTCCGTCTTTGTAGTAATTGTAAACTTCTTCGCCGTAGGGGGTGAGTCGCTTCTGCAAGCCTTTGTTCTGAAAAAGAGTTTTTTTGAAATGTTTTTGAAACTGCTGAATCTGACGGGTCGCCGAGGGCTGCGTTTGACCCAGCCTTCGGGCGGTCTCGGCCAAGTTCTTGTTCTCGGCGTACAAAGTAAAAGTTTCAATCAAATGCAACGGAATTTCCATCCCTCAAACCCTTATCCAGCCTTCAGCTCGCATTAAATGTGTTCCTATTCCTTATATACATAAAATTATATTAAATATACAAAAATGTTGATTTGATTCGATGAAGGTCCAGTTTATAAGAAGCCCATACAAAGGCGGTTATATGAAAAGTTTAATTATTTTATCGACGGTTTTATTTTTAGGATTTACGGCGAATGCGAAGGGCGCGTCTTTGACGTTGCCGCAACTCGAAGAGAAGCTTGGATCTTATTTTGATGGCATGGGTTCTGATCAACCCGCGATTTTTCAGGGTGAATTAGATGACGTCGGCGGTGAGTGCACGGTCAGCTTCGCGAAACAAGAAGACCAAAGCTTGGTGATTACTCTGGCCGGAGAAGGAAGTCTTTCTTTAAGCTTTAAAGTGATGGCCGACGATCCGATCCGTTTCAAAGAAAAAACCGCTACGGACGATTCATTTATGAACGAATACCGTATCGGTAGCTACGGCAGCCGTGTGTTAACTATCATTCACGTGGATGACGCTTACGATACGGTCTCGGTTCAGGTCGGCAGCACGAATTTAACTTGCGGAGCTTACTACTAATATGAAAAACGTAATTATTTTATCATTGGTTTTATTCTCGCTCTCTTCGCAGGCCGCAAGCCTGGCCTGTTTCACTCAAAAACCGCTCGAGACCAGCACTGGGCCGGTCACCGAGTTTACACTGACCGACATCGAAAAAAGTGACTCTGAGATGGAAAGTTCGCTGCCGGATCAAAACACCTTGGCCTCATTTGCGTCAGATGAGGCAGGCGTTGTAACCGGGGCTGCGTTTTCGAATGAATGTGACAATATGTACGAAATCGTCTTTAAGACAGATGCTTTTAAAGCCGTTGTTTCCGGAACTGCCGTCAGCCTGACCGGTCAGATTGATTTTTCAAGCTCTGGTGGCACAAGTTCAAGTACGTCAATGGAGTGCCGCGTTTACTCAACAGGTGAGTGAAGTCGCAGCTCGTTGGATTTCACTTCAATATCGGATGGCAGGTCGACAAGGTCGCCGCGGTTTAAAGTTTGCGGTTCGATTGATTTGTGCATCCACGCTAAAAACTCGCGTGCTTCGCTTCTACACACAAGCTGGCGAGTTTTGCCTTTCTCTTCAAGAGAATCCCCGGTGAGCCGCGCTTTGGTCGTGAGGGGCGCAGGTTTACGACGGGCTAAAAGATAGCTCGTCGTAATCGTTCTATTTCGCATCGGCAATTGGGCTTCCACTTCGCTGAACCATTCAGGGGCCTGAACATGGAATCGATCGTGGCACCAGTCATTTTTAGAATGAAGCAGCAGCGGGCATCCGTTTTGATGCGTGCAAGGCGCCCAAATTGAATAGCCTTCGGCTTTCAACTTCTCACGCAGCTCAAGCAGCTTGCGGCCATCATCGCGGGTTGAAGGCTCCAAAATCATAAGGGCTTCAAATTCGTCCCAACCTTCAGGAAGCTGTTCAAGTTCAGTTATGCTGTACGAGAAAACCAAAAGGCTATTTTGACCTTCAGGCGTATTTTTCAATTTCAACTGATCAGTTTTCTTCACATTAACCAATTGAGAATGCAGATCGCCGAAACTTTTCAGCACAGTTGTAGAGTGGTCAAATAAAGTCTGGGTTTTAATCTGTTTACGAATTTTTTCGTTTGCCGCTAAGGCAAGGCTTGCCGTTCCCGGGCCGCATCCCCAGTCGACAAAATGCGACAAGCCATCAAAGAAACCGACCTGTGCGCCACGCTGGACGACTCCCGTACAACGAAGCTGATTCAGTGGTAAATAGTAGTTACGATAGGCGATCTGGCAGTACTCTTCATTCCACGGTGTCGCGGCCGAAGGCTGCGCAATGTAAAAATCAGAAAGTCTTAAAACCGACTGAGCTACTTTCGAAATAGGGTGCGAAGGTTGGTCGGCAAACATTAAAACACATCCTCAAGGTCAATCATCCAGATTTCAACATTCGATCCGCGCGGAGCCCAACGGGTCGGGCTTTGTACACGTGCCGAAGAAAAGATAGCCTTAACATTCGAACCGACACTCGCAGCCAAGTGAGCCACGCCGGTCGAAGGTGCAATAACTTTTTTAGAAAAAGCCAAAAGCTGCACGAGCTGCTGAAGGTTTAATTTCGACTGCAACCATACGACTTGTGGATGATTCGAAAATTCTTTTTTGATTTCGGTCAAATAAGCCTCGTCACTTTCTGTTCCGGTAATAGTGACGGTATGGCCTTGGGCCAATAATTCATTTATTTTTTTTATGTACCGGCTTTGCGGCCAATTCAGGGCCGACCCCATCATACCGGGATGAACAACAACATAAGAATCTTCTTTGAGGTTATATTTCTGAATCACATCTTGAGAGGAAGGCTTCTCGATATGAAAGAAGATAAATTCTTTATTCTGAGAAATATCAAACGTCTTGCGAACCAAATCTAAGTTGTATTCAAGCTCGTGTTGTACGGCTTTCGAACGTTTTTGGCGGACTCCCGCATTCAAAAACAAAAAGCTGTGCCATTGGCTCAAAACGCCCGCACGTATCGGAATACGGGCTTTGAACAATTCAAAATTCACCCACCAAGGGCACTGAAAGCTGATCGCATAGTTGAAACTGTTATGTTTTAAAAAAGCGGTAAGTGTTTGGCGGGCTTCTGACGGATTGTTCTTATCGATTTCAATGTAACGGCGCTTTTTTTCGCCCAAATCAACAACGGCGCCCAGGCCTTTTTGCACGATCCAGGTCACATCATACTTTGATTCGTCTAAAATCTGATCTGCCGGTAAGGTGCAGATCAGATCACCGATTTTATCGAGACGAATAAGTAAAACTTTTTTCACGAGGTTAAGCGTAGTCTTCCATCGGCGGGCAAGAGCATACGATATTACGGTCACCGAAAGCGTTATCAACACGACCAACCGGTGGCCAATATTTATTCGCTTTAACCCACTTCAGAGGGTAAGCCGCTTTTTCGCGAGAAAATGCGAATTTCCATTCGGTCGCTAAAAGTGTCGCGGAAGTGTAAGGCGCGTTACGAACTAAGTCAGGCGCCGTTTCGATTTCACGACGAATTTCAATCATGGCGTCGCAGAAACGATCCATTTCAGCTTTACTTTCAGATTCAGTCGGTTCAATCATCAACGTTCCGCCCACAGGCCAAGACATGGTCGGCGCATGAAAGCCGTAATCGATCAGACGTTTTGCGATATCAACGACATCAACATCAAAAGATTTTTTTAACCCGCGAACATCAATAATACATTCGTGTGCAACAAGCCCCTCTTTACCTTTGTAAACAATCGGGTAGTGAGGAGCTAAACGTTTAGCCATGTAGTTCGCATTCAAAATACTGATGACTGTTGCTTCGCGAAGGCCTTCGCTTCCCATCATCGTAATGTAAGACCAACTGATCGGTAAAATGCTGGCGCTGCCCCAAGGTGCCGAAGTCGTTGCGCCAACACCGGTTTTAGGGCCGGCCTCTTGAATAAGCGAATGAGTCGGTAAGTACGGTGCTAAATGAGCCGCCACACCGATCGGACCAACGCCCGGACCACCACCACCATGAGGAATCGAAAATGTTTTATGTAAATTCATGTGCGAAACATCCGGACCGAATTGGCCCGGTTGCGCTAAGCCAACCAACGCATTCAAGTTTGCGCCGTCCATGTAAACCTGCCCGCCGTTTTTATGAATG
>JANPAD010000504.1:0-4856 GCA_031429735.1 Bdellovibrio sp.
GATACGGCTTGAAGCCCGCGCTCGACCAGAGGATTCAGGAATTCAAGTAACCCTGTTTTGTCTGAAGTGCTGATGAGCGCTCTCATAACTAGAAGGGAGCTTTAGCAAGAAGGAGTTTAAGGTCATCATTCGTTAAGAATAAGCCGGCACCCAGATAAGCTGTGTTCGAGTCCCGCTTATTAAGAATATCGTTGTAACCCGCATTGAGGTAGAAACCGTAAAACACATTGTAACTGAAGAAGGCCCGTAACTGCGCCTGCTGGAAATCATAGGCGTCGAAGCTGAATTTAAAACGGTCCGTGAAATGGTAATCTACCCCGATGCCGCCGGTGTCTTCCATCAGACCTGCGCGGAAAGTAATATCGTAAAAGTTTTTAGCAAACAAAAGTGTTAACTTTGTTTTATTTTTAAATATGGTTTCTTGATTTGAAGTTGTTGTAACTCCGTTGACCGTATTGTTATGAATTTCGGTTGACCTTACGCCGGCCGGATCACTCACGATACCCAAGTAGTAGTAACGATCGAGGCCCGGTTGTAACGTTATGCCGATTGTCGTTTTTGTGCCACCGACTTTGCCTCCGAGGTAATCGCCGTGAAAATCGATACCGGTTGAAACTTTATTTGCGCTATCAACCAATCCACTGATGCCTTCGATTGCCGTCGAAACGTCTTCGGCTGTTTTTTCGTCAGAGATAAGCTTACCGATCGTGCCTTCACCGCGGTTAATTTTACCTGTGATTTCTTCAACGTTTTTCATGGTCGCATCAAGACGCACCATTGTTTTTTTCCAGGTTTTTTTGAAGCCTTGTTCGCTCTCGTCGTTAACGAGGTCGTCAATTGTGGCTGTGATATCATTGACTTGGGTGACGATTTCGCTGATTTGATCTTTGTTTTCAGAAGTCATTTGTGACAAGTCGCGTGTGACTTTTTCAATATTCAAAACGATACGACCTAAAACATGTTGATCTGTTCCATCGCCGCTTGTTGCTTCTTTTAAGTTTTTCGCGACGTCTTTGAGAGAAGCGGCAAGCTCGGTGACCTGCCCCATCACATCGTCTAATCCACCGCCGCTTTTTACCGTTTCAATTTGTGCGCCGTTCTCGAGTTCAGGATCGCCAACATTACCTGGGTAAATTTCAACGCCTTTGTCGCCCAGAATACCGTTAGATTTGACGGCGACCGAAGCGGAAGTCGTGAGCGGAACATCGGAGCTGACCGTCACGTCGATTCGGGCTTGTCCGTCTTTCAATGTAATCGTTTTAATGACACCGACCGGGATACCTGCCGATTTGATAGCTGAACCGCGAATAAGTCCGGCGGCCGTAGGTAAATAGAACCAAACCTTTTTCGAGCTTCCGAGCAAACCCGGATCGTCACTGACTTGAACGGACATAAAAGCAATGAGTGCAGCCATTCCGACAACAAGAAACCCAACTTTAAATTCCGGTTTACTTAAAAAAATCACAGGCACCACTCCAAGATGTAAATCTAATGCTTCATACCTTTATCGACAAATCGTCTCACCAGTTCGATCTCCGATTTGTAAAAATCGTCAGCCGTTCCGCTGAGTAACACTTTTCCCGCATCAAGCATGACAATAAAGTCTGCAATTCTGAATGCCGCTTTCAAATCATGCGACACCATAATCGATGTGGTACCGGGCCTAGCACGATGTGTCTCTACTATTAAATTATCTACCATTTCGGTCAGAATGGGATCTAAACCTGTGGTCGGTTCGTCGTAGATCAAAATTTCTGGATCTAGGGCGAGCGCACGGGCTAGACCAGTCCGTTTCTGCATTCCGCCCGAGATCTGACTAGGTAGTTTGTGATTATGCATTTGATCGAGGCCGACCATGCGCAGCTTTTGTTCTGCAATCCGGGTGATTTTTTCAGGGTCAAAATCACGGCGGTGTTCTTCGAGCGGGAATTTAACATTTTCAATTACGGTCATGTCATCAAACAAAGCGGCACTTTGAAACAGAACACCGTAGTTGCAACGAAACTGGGTCAGCTCGTTATTATCAAGCGTCGACAAATCTGTGCCCAAAACCGTAACGTGACCTGATGTCGGCTCGTAAAGACCCAGCATATGTTTCAGCATCACACTTTTACCCGTGCCGGAGAAACCGATAATAGCTGCTAGACTGCCCTTCGGAATTTTGAGATCAATTCCTTTTAAAACAAATTCTTTGCCGTCAAAACTCTTTTTCACGTCTTGTAAAACAACGGCATATTCAGATTTACCGGCGGTCTTCGCTGAATTAGTTGCTGAGTCACTCATTGTGCAATCCCCGTCACGATGTAGAAAATACGGATGATATTCATCAGAAAGTAATCGATCACGATAATGCTGACCATGCTCATGACAACGCCACGGTTGGTGGCTTCGCCTACACCTTTCGCGCCTCCCGACGTGTTAAAACCTTTGTATGTGCAGATCACACCGAACATAAATCCGAAAATAGCTGACTTAACCAAACCTTCGGCAATGTGACGGAATTCAACTGCATTTCTGATTTTTTCCATGAAAACCGCATGGTCAATACCCACCAGTTTCGTACACAAAAACCAAGAGCCCACCATCGCCATAAAATCAAAAAGCGCGGTCAGCATCGGCATACAAACAACCGCTGCAAAGATCCGCGGAGCGATCAAATACTGTTTTGTATTCACACCCATGACGTCGAGTGCATCCATTTGTTCGTTCACGCGCATTGTCCCTAAACGGGCCGCCATGGCGCCGCCCGCGCGGGCTGAAACGATAAGGCCCGTTAGAACCGGACCTAGTTCACGAAAAATACCGAAAGCTACGGTGGGACCGACAAGATTAACGGCGTTAACGAGTTTGAAGCCAAGATAAACCTGAAACGAAAGCGCAAGGCCGGTAAAAACGCTGGTCAAAGTAATTATTCCGACCGACTGGTTGCCGATAAACTCCATGTGTTTGATGATTTCAGAAAAGCGTGAAGGTTTAGCAAAAAGAAGTTTTGTGCTTTCAATTGCAAAAAGACCGACGGTGCCGACTTCGCGGACAAAGTTCATAAATCCACCGACGAAAAAATCATAGACATTGTCGATCTGATTTGAAATTTTCTGAACGATTCCTGTCGACTCACTCATGGTTTTGTTATTCCTTTATACTGACGTGGCACACGTTCGCTGACCGAGGTCAGTATTTCATAATTGATCGTTTGGGCTTGTTCGGCCCATTCATCTGCGCTGAGCAATTGACCGTCGTTGTCGTGCCCGAAGAGTGTCACTTCAGCACCGATCAAAGTAGATTTATCTTGATGTCCAATCAACTCGGTCAGGTCGATCATCATAAAATCCATACAAACACGACCCACAATCGGACATAAACGACCGTTAACAAGAACTTGGGACCGATTGCTAACTAAGCGATGCACGCCATCGGCGTAACCGACCGGCACAACACCGATATAAGAAGGCTGAGACGATGTCCAGGTTCCGCCGTAGGAAACTGGCTCTCCCGCCCCGATTTTTCGAACCGTATCAATCACGGAACGAAACGACATGACGGGTTTTAAATCTATAAAATTAAATTTGGGTGCCGTATGACAACCATAAAGCATAAGACCCGGACGAAAACCCCAGGTCGGCTGCCCGGCTAGTAACGAATCCGGTTTGTTTTTTTTCATCCAGGACAAAGACATAATTCCGCTTGAGTTGAGCAAATGCGTGTACACATTCAGCGGCTTAAAAAAACTCTCGATCTCGAGCATTTTTTTAAATTGCTGCTGAGAAACACCATTTTCGGTGAGCGCATCATCGCCCGTCGTCAAATGTGTCAGTAAGGCCTTGAGTTTCAATTTTTTTGATCTTTTAAAAAAGTTAAAAAGCTTTTCGCTTTCGTTTGGTTCAAACCCCAACCGAACCATGCCGGTATTAAACTTCAGATGCACTTTCACAGGATCACTGGCCACACTTTCAAGAGCTTCAAGCTGTGACCATTCACTGACAACAGGCACCAGTTGATTGTCGACAATGGCTTCGGCCCCACGGCGGTCAAAACCGCGGAAGACTAAAATGTCGGCTTCAAGTCCGCGCGTACTGAGACTTAAACCCTCTTCAAGCAGACAAACACCTAAAGCTTCGGCACCTTCTTGCACCAGGGTTTCGGCAATTTGGCTTTCACCGTGACCGTAGGCATTGGCCTTAACCATCGGACAAACAAAACGGCCTGGGCCTGCGATAGCCTGAACCTGTTGCCAATTGTGTCGAAGATTTTCAAGATTTATTTCTGAGTAAGTGCGACGAAATAATTCCATCTACCGCTCACGTATTCACTTGGAAGTCAGGTTTGTGATCGCTTGGCGCTTTGTAAATACAAATTTTATCGCCACCCTTAGTTAAAATAAATTCAAGAGTCTTATGAGCGGATTCTTCAAGATTTTCTGCGCTTTTGGTCAGCGAAGGGTATTCGCTGATGCCTTGACTGACGGAAATGACTAGCCCCACCTGCGGGAAACTTTCGGTTTTGAGACTTTGACGAAGACGTTCTGCACGGAGAGCCGCACCTTTGCGGTTACAGTTCGTCAAAATTAAAGAAAATTCATTTTCACCCGTGCGGCAGGTGTAATCGGGTAAGCGACTTGTCTTTTTGATTGTCTCGGCAACTTTTTTTATAATTTCATAGCAGAATAAACGCCCTTGGCTGATTTCGATTTCTTTATAAGAATCGATGGCAATTTTAATAACCGACAGCGGAGCAAAAGTCCGTTTTGAACGATCGGTCTCTTTTTCAAGAATGCGTTTGTAAAAATGAACGTTGAACATACCCGTCAATGGATCTTCGACATCGAAATGCTTCGGTTGTGTTTCGCTTGCGATCAG
>JANPAD010000505.1:0-11012 GCA_031429735.1 Bdellovibrio sp.
CGATGTCAAATAAGCTGTTGTTGAAGAACTCGCCGTAAGTCCAGGGTTTCGATCTAGACTCCAATATATCCGTATTTCAGCCTAAAATAACGGGGTGAGTAAACTTAGAAAATTTCTTAGACTGACAGTCGCGATTCTTGCGCTTCCGTGCCTTTTGGCGCTGTCGTTCTATTCGCTCGAACAACAAGGCTACTTTAAGATTGATCATATAGACGTGAAAGTTCGTGCCTTAAGTTCGCAAAAAAACTTTGTTTCACCAAAAGTTCAAAGTTTGCAAGCGCAGTTGGATGTCATGAAGGGGATTTCTTTGTGGAAAGCTCCGCTCAGTCAGATTTCTAAAACTTTGAAGAGCCAAAAATGGATTAAAGAGTTTCAGATTTCACGCGTTTGGCCTTCAGGTATTTTATTGGACATCCAAACGGATGATATCGCTTTATTGGTGGTGACCAACGGTGAAGACTCGTCTGTGGCTGAATCCACGGCGTTCAAACCGGTCACCGAGAGCGGTGAAGTCCTTGAAAAAATTGATTCGAAAGTTGCGCCCAATTCAATTATCACCCGCGATACACAGTTTCTGATCAGTCAAAAGGTGCGTGAAGGCGGATTAAATGTTATTAAGTCGCTTCCCAACCAGGGGAAAATGACCGCGAATCAGGTTTCTGAAATCGGTTACGACAAAAAAGAAGGTTACTGGATTAAGCTTCTAAATTCAGAAACCCGCGTTCAGTATGGTGAAGATCAATTTGAAATTAAGTCCGCACGAATTTCTCAGGTCATCGAATACCTCGAAAGTCGTAATCTTAAAGCGCGCGTCATCGACGCGAATCTTTCAAAAAAAGTTCTTGTCAGGTTGCAGCAGAGCCCCTAAGCTTTAAATAATATAGACATTAGTTCAGCGACTTTTGCCTATGTTGGGTGCATTTAGCCATCATGATGAGGGTTAAATCACCAAGCAGTTGAATATTTGACTACATGATTTGCAACTAGATGAGCTTTTAAATAAGCAACAAAAGGATCGACGGCTTGAGTTCAACAAACTTTAAAGACTTCAATAGTCTAAAGGACTTAAGGATGAGTGCTTCAAACAACGGGCCTGTATTGGCCTCTCTTGATATTGGTTCGTCGGTCGTAAAACTCGTTTACAGTGTCGTGAACCCTCAAAAAAACGAAAATCACAAACAACAAGAACCACAAATGCAAATCGAAGTTGTGGGCGTGGGCTTGGCTCCGAACACAGGCACAAAGCACGGTGTTGTCGTTAATATCGAAGCAACGACTGAATCAATCCGCAAAGCCAAAGAAGAAGCCGAACTGATGTCAGGTTATACGACAAACGAAGTTTGGGTTTCGGTTAGCGGGACTCACATTCAGTCTTTTGATTCTAAGGGCATGGTCGCGATCAAAAATAAAGAAGTGAACACGCTTGACGTCGAACGTGTGATTGAAGCGGCAAAAGCCATTATGGTTCCGGCTGATCGAACGGTTTTACACGTCATTCCGCGTGAATATAAAATCGATGCACAGGACGGCATATCGGACCCGATCGGAATGTCAGGCATTCGTCTTGAAGCCAGCGTTCATATCGTGACGGCAAGTCAGTCAGCAATTTCGAATTTAATTAAATGTATCGAAAAAGCCGGCTTTAAAGTGCTGGGCATTGTTTTAGATCACTTGGCCGCTTCAAAAGCGGTTTTGAGTGAAGACGAAAAAAACCTCGGTGTCTGCGTGGCCGACATCGGTGGCGGCTCTTGTAAAATGATTTATTTTGTAAACGGCAGCGTGGCGCATACGTCGGTTATTCCGGTGGGTGGGGCGCATTTCACAAATGATATTTCAGTTGGCTTGCGTACGCCGCAATTCGCGGCAGAGCAATTGAAGAAGAAATACGGAACCGCAGTCGCTTCACTCGTGAGTGAAGATGACATCGTCGAAGTTGAAGGTGTGGGCGGTCGCAAAACACGCACGATTCCACGCAAAGAATTAGCTCACATTATTGAGGCCCGCGCTGAAGAGTGCTTGGGCATGATCGCAACAAACGTCCGTGGCAGCGCTTTGCAAGCGGTGCTGGCTTCCGGCCTGGTTTTGACCGGCGGAACAAGCGGTTTAGATGGCCTGATCGAAATGGGAGAATTTGTTTTTGATATTCCGGTTCGTCGCGGTCTTCCGAAGATGGTCGGCGGCTTGAAAGACGTCGTGAAGGGCGGAGAATTCGCAACTTCAATCGGCCTTTTGATGCACGGACTTGAGCAGCGCCGTGAACACTATGCGCGCAAAGAAAGCTCGGGATTGTTTTCGGGTGCCGGTACAGGAATGGACGATTTTTCGTCAAAAGTTAAAAAGTTTTTTAATGATTTATTTTAGTCGCTCATAAGGGCGCTCAGTTTTTAAAATATTTTTCTACGGAGGGAACATATGTTTGAATTAGAAGAAAACGTAAATATCGGCGCTAATATCCGCGTGGTCGGCGTTGGCGGCGGCGGAAGTAATGCTGTTAACACGATGATCGAATCAGGTATTGCCGGCGTTGAATTCGTTGTAGCCAATACAGATATTCAAGCGTTGAACTCAAGCAAAGCCGGCGCAAAAATTCAATTAGGCGCTGACTTAACAAAAGGTTTAGGCGCAGGCGCTAATCCGGATGTAGGTCGCAGAAGTGCCATCGAATCTTATAATGAAATCGTTGATCAGCTTAAAGGTTCAGACATGGTTTTCGTGACAGCCGGTATGGGCGGCGGAACGGGTACCGGCGGAGCGCCGATCGTTGCTAAAATTGCTCGCGAATTAGGTGCTTTGACCATCGGCGTAGTAACAAAACCATTCATGTTCGAAGGCCGTAAGCGTACGAAGCACGCCGAAACCGGTTTAGCTGAATTAAAAGAAAACGTTGATGCTTTGGTCGTTATTCCAAATCAAAAATTATTAGCGATCTCTTCAGAAAAAACTCCACTTTTAGAGACTTTCAAAAAAGCCGATGAAGTTTTACATCAAGCGGTTAAAGGTATTTCTGACTTAATCAACATTCGTGGTTTGATCAATCTGGATTTCGCCGATATCCGCACGGTTATGCAAAACAAAGGTTTAGCTTTGATGGGCACCGGTTCTGCTAAAGGTGAAAACCGCGCAGTCGAAGCGGCCACTCAGGCTATTTCTTCTCCATTGTTAGAAAATGTTAAAATCAACGGCGCGACGGGCATTATCATCAACGTGACAGGCGGCCCTGACCTTTCGTTGTATGAAGTGAATGAAGCGGCACAGTTGATTATTGAATCTGCAAGTGAAGAAGCCGAAGTTATTTTCGGCGCGGTTATCGATCCGACGTTAACTGAAGAAATTCGCGTAACTGTTATTGCCACAGGTTTCCACCAGGAAAACAAACAAACCGGCGCAACGGCCAACTCGTTCAATAACATGCAGAACTTCTTGCAGCCGCAGCAAGCTCAGCCTATGTACCAACAGCAACCCCAGCAACAGTACGGTTACAGTCATCAACAAATGATGCCTCCGCCGGTGCATCCAGCAATGCCGATGCAAAATCAGGCGCAAAACAGCACGCAAATGTTCACTGCGCCAATGCCACAAGTCATGATGCCTCCGGTTCAGGAATCAACGTTACCTTCAATCAGCAACGTTCAAGAGTCGATCAAATCTTTTACTCATGAAATCAACGATTTTTCTGTTGGCCAAGAAACAGTTTCATTTGAAGCGACTGCAGCTGAAACGACTTTCAGCCCGGCTTTGACTGAAGCCGAACTGACTTCACAAATTTCACCGGTGGCGACGAACGCAGGCGCAACGGCACGTGACATGTTGCTAGCAAAAGCTAAAGCCTTTCGGGAAACACAAATTAATCAAGTGGTCGCCCCTGAAAAGGGTTTACACCCTGAACAGCTGTCAATGATGGATGAAGAAAAGCAATTTGAAGACGCGCGCAAGATGGCTCGCGATATTCTTGAAGTACCGGCTTTTATTCGTAAAAAACAAGGCCTCGATTTAACAAACAACTAATTTGTGACATCTTGGTTTTTGTCTGATCTCCATTTGAGAGATATAAATGAACGCAACGGGAACACCCTGTTGCGTTTTTTATTTGAGCTGAATAAAAACCCGCAAGAAAACCGGCTTTTTTTGCTGGGCGATATCTTTGACGGCTGGGTGTCAGACGGCTCTGCCTTTGTTCTACAGTTTCAACCCTTAGTCGATGAGTTAACGAAATTCAAAAGAAATGGCGGCGAAGTTTTTTACTTCGAAGGCAATCATGATGTGCACATCGACCGCTTTTGGACGCGCTTACACGGCATTAAAGTTTTCGATGAAATGCAGTACATGCAAATTGACGGGCTGACGGTGCGAATGGAACACGGCGATTACATTAACCCCGACGATGAAGCTTATTTTAAATACCTGTCCATTATACGGCATCCGTTCGTTGAAATGATTGGGCACATCTTGCCCAGTCGCTTTTGGCAGTGGATTACGCTACGCCAAAGTATGAAGAGCCGAAAAAAATCAGCACGATACGCGATTGATTTTGCAGAACGTATCCGCGCGATGATTCGTGCCTACGCCTTGAAGGCCTACGGCACTAAGCCATTTGATATTTTGGTGACCGGTCATATGCATGTTTTTGATGATTACACATTTGAAGTTGGCGGAAAAAAAGCCCGTTCAATTAACTTAGGCACGTGGCTTGAAAAACCACGTGTATTAAAAATAAAAAATCAGCAGATTGAGATCATTAATTTATAATTAGAATCGTTGAACATTGTCGTTAGTACCGCCGCCACTACCGCCACTGCCACCGCCGCTACCGCCACTGCCAGGGACGTAAGGAGGCCGTACGCAAACCCATGTCGAATTGCGATCAATATTTTCACCAGCACTCTCAACATAGTACCATCGCGGATGCAGAGTCAAAAAGTTGGCTAAAGTTTGATGCCCGGGCGCGTACGATGGGTTGCGGGTGCGAACCAGCGCGTAGCCACCTGATTCGTACATTTCGATTTGATTACCACTTGAGAAGTAATTCCAACCGACCCATCGGCCGCCATCGTACCAATCCGGCATGCCCGGATACATACACATACGATATGTTGTATTGTTAACAAACCACTCAACTGTATGCTGGGCCCGCGGGATATAATCATAACCGTTATCCGAACAATAGGACTGACTTTGCACCGTTGGAGTCACGATCACCGCGCGCCTGCTGCCCGAACCGCTGGTTACGGTTTGACGTGCGGTTAAATAAAAGATGCGATCACCGCAAGGATCGTTTTCACACTGGTTGCTGGCCGTATTAAATGTAAAACCCTGTTCGCATTGATTACAAGTAGGCGGATTGTTGGCAGCATTTGTACAGGCCACTTGACAAGTATTGTTAGCATAGACTTGTCCGGTCGGGCACGTGTCGCAAGCCGGATAAGACGAAGCCACCGCGCCGTTGCTGCATTGGCAAGCTTGCGAGTTACATGTACGCGGTGAAATTGGGCACGAGTTTCCGCCGTTGGCCGGCGCCGTTGTAATATTAAAAGTTTCAGAACCTCCGCCACAACTTTGTGAACACCCGCCCCAAGAGCCCGTGCAGTCCACAGGACAGCCTTGCGTGTTACAAGCTTGCGTCGTGGGGCAAGCGATGCCGCCATTGGATGCCGGTGTTGTGACAATGAAATTTTGCGTTCCGCCGCCACAGCCAACCGAGCAAGAACCCCAGCTTCCTTGGCAATCAACCGGAACCGGTTGTGAGCTTGGCGATGGTGCTGGTGATGGGCTTGGCGATGGTGCGGAGCAAGCCTGTTGATTGCAAGCGCGTGGTCCCACGGGACAAGCAGCTCCGTTGCCAGATTGCGCCGTCGTAATATTAAAATTCTGTACCCCGCCATCACATGCCACTGAACACGATCCCCAAGCACCGGCGCAATCGATATCGCACGGCTGAGTGTTGCAGGTTTGCGGAGAAACCGGACAAGCGGCGCCACCGTTCGCCGGTGCCGTACTGATGATAAAATTTTGTTGTCCGCCGCCGCAAGTGGCTGAACACGCACCCCATGAACCGGCGCAATCAACCGGTGTCGCACAAGATTGGGTGTTACAGGCCTGCGGTGAAGCCGGACAAGCCGCTCCGCCGTTAGCGGCCGGAGTTGTGATCGCAAAAGCTCTTAGTCCGCCGCCGCAAGTCGCGGAACATGCGCCCCAAGCGCCGGCGCAATCAACTGGCAGAGAACACGATTGCGTGTTGCAGGCTTGAGGTGAAGTCGGGCAAGCGACTCCGCCGTTGGCCGCGGGTGTGGTCACAGTAAATATTTGTTGTCCGCCGCCGCAAGTGGCTGAACAGGCTCCCCACGAACCTTGGCAATCTGTGACGGCCGCGCAAGACTGGGTGTTACAGGCTTCGGTGTAGGCGTGCGGGTAAGGGCAATCGAGCCCCCAATCGTTGCGTTCAACGATATGGCTAAACGTTCGTGTTCCGCCACCACAAGTGGCTGTGCAAGAAGAAAAAGTACCATAACAGCTCTGCGTACATATGGGCTGGGTATAGCTACCCGATAGAGTAGCGGCACCGTTGATGACCGTACAAACGCGGGCTTCACCGCTGCACTCGCTGCCGAGGTTAACTGTGTCGGTCTGATAGAAACGATAGATGCCGCCGTTAAAAACTTCGGTTGTGCCCTGCCGACATGAGATAACCGTCGTCGTCGGTCGTTCTTTCAATGAAAAAATCTGAGCGGAATCGTAGGCGTTCATACCTGAGTTAACGAGACTGTTGATTTTTCTTTTTTGAGAATGTTTATCGGAAGGGTTGTAAACCATTTTAGCTACGAAAGTGACATTGTTGGCTTTTGATAAATCGGAGTTTCCGATAAACCAACTGACGGCAAAGCCGATCGGACATTCATCGTTGCCGGGGCCGGCGTACTGAAAGCCGTCGCAGACGGTTCCTTTTTCCGTGTAGCCTTTTGTGTTCGTCGGTCGACCGTCATAAAACAATTGATTATTGCGATCGTAAACCACAATACGATCTTGATTTTCATTATAAGAACTTGCGATATAACGTGAGTCACATGTTCCGCCGCTGCGGACGCAGCCCATGTTTGCATTTTCAGGTCGGTTGATGGTGTTCAGGAAAGCTTGGCGATCGTTCAGCACCGTATCAAATACACGTTTTTTTTCGATGATGGTGTTCAGAACCTTGAGGTCGCTGTCGCCTTTACCTAGATTGCGTTGAATCGCAAAAAAGCCGATGCCCAAGATAAAGCTGCACACAATGGCAACCATGATCTCAATGAGAGAGAAGGCTTTGTTGTTACGAATCCCCATCTCTCAAGTATATCCTAAAAGCTTTTTATCGTGAATGTCTTTTAATGATAAATTCTAAAAAAGTCTTTATTTGAGACACTAGAAATTGTAAGTGTAGCTGACCAAACCCTGAACACCCGAAAGAGTAGTGGCCACGTCTCGTCCGCCTAAATCTTCAAGTTCATTTCCTGAAGAGGCTTGCGAAGAGCCGTAAGGCCCTGGGCTGGTGCCGCTTGAAACAAGATTTCGCTCGATAGGTAAATAGCGGTAATTGCCTTCAATGTTGAAGCAGTGATCGGGCACAAAACAGAACTCAGCACCAAGGCCCACTTGCATACCGAATGCCGAACCGCTGAATTTAGCCGACTTCGATCCGTTCACGATACTGCCATCAAGTTTGCCGTAACCCAAGCCGCCCTGAAGATAAAAATCGATCAAGTCATTGCTCAGCGGAATAAGCCGCGCCATCGGAAATATAGTAAAGCCTGTCAAGTCATAGCTTTGCGATCCGTCAGTGCCCGAACCTGAAGAGCTTTGTGTGAAATAAGAAACCCTCAACTGACCCGCCGTAAAACCATTGGCAAAACGAAAGGTACCGTAACCTAAGTATTCTAGGCCGCTTGAAAGTTTACCGGCCGATGAATTAACCGTGGTTTTGGCTGTGTCGATCATTGAATTGATACCGTTTTGTTCAGCTGTGGAAAGGGCAATACCTAGTCCCATCGAAAATGCGCCGCCGGCAAAAGCACCCTTGGTGCCGCGCTTTTTAGACAAAGCCGCTGAAGCTTCCGGCGCAAAGTTGAGAAAACAAACCAGAAACACCGATGACAGAACCAGAGCCCGCTTAAAAGTTTGTTTCATTGAGATTACTCCTTAAGCTTTTATTATAGCACAAAGAGGTCACCTAAACTCAACGCTAGCCTCGACTTTCGCTCAGGAGTTGTTCGGCGTGGGCTAATGAGGTCTTTGTTATTTTTTCGCCCGAAATCAAGCGGGCTATTTCTTCAATACGCGACTTCGACTTAAGTTCAGTTACGGTCATGTTCACAGAGTCTTTCGTGTTGGCTTTATAAATTGAATAATGAGAGTCGCCCCATGCAGCCACTTGCGGTAAATGCGTTACGCAAATAACCTGCTGACCTTTTGAAATAGCCTTCAATTTTCGACCGACTTTTTCGGCCGTGTTGCCGGATACGCCGGTATCGACTTCATCAAATAAATAAGTACGCGGTCGTTCTGACTGACCCAGAGATTTTTTCAGGGACAGCAAAATACGCGACAATTCGCCGCCCGAAGCCACTTTGGCAATGGGGCGTTTGGGGTCTGACGCTGAGGTCTGGCAAAGGTATTCTATTTCGCTGAGGCCCGTTGCATTTAAATGATCAAGTTTGTTTGTGCCGATCGAGAACTGCACGCCCTTCATATTGAGGTCAGATAATTCTTTATTGACCGATTCGGTCAGCTTTTCAGCGAACTTCACACGGGTCTTGTGTAGCTCTTCCGCCATTTTTTTCAGTTCAAGTTCCAAAAGAGAGGCTTGTTTTCGGATTTGTTCGAGGTGCTGATCTGAATTTTCAAGCTGATGAATTTCAGTCTCGATCTGCTTTTGTGAATCAAAGATCACGTTAAGATCAGCGCCGTATTTTTTTTGAAGTTTACGGATTTGGCTGAGGCGTTGCTCTTTTTCTTCTAAAACATCGCCGTCAAGTTGTAGATTGGTGAAGTCTTTACGCAGGCCGAAGAAAACATCTTCAATAATTTCCTGTGCCTGCTGCAGTGAAGTCATGCGCTCAGAAAATTTTTGGTTGATCGAAGAAAATTCGACCGATTTTTTCTGAATGGTTTTAAGACGTGAATTAACCGAGTCGTCATCACTGAAAAGAATCTGTTCACATTCATCCACAAACTTTAAGATTTTGTGCGAGCTTTTAAGTGTTTTAATTTCGTCTTCAAGCTGACCGTCAACTAAAGGGTCAATGTTGGCCTGCTTCAGTTCGCCCAATTGAAATTTCAGAAAATCAAGGCGCTGCGACTTTTGCTGAGAAGCGCGTTCGAATTCAGTGATCTCGTTTTTTAAAGCATGAAGTTGCGTGTATTTAGTTTCGTACTGCATGCGCTTGTCGTAGTGGCCCGCGTACTGATCCAGTAAGTCGAGGTGATAGGATTTTGACAACAGGTTGCGGTTATCATGTTGGCCGGTCATTTCAATCAACGGAGCGCCGTGGCCTGTCACTTCAATCATCGGGGAAACGATTTCTTTAAGCTGATTTAAAGTGCTGAGGCTGCCGTTCAAGTAAATTTTAGATTTATCTGACTGGGCGATCACGCGTCGAACAATCAGCAAATGATCGGGGGTGTCGATGCCATGTTCGTTCAGAACCGCTTCGATATCTTTTCGATTTTTTAAATCAAAAGACCCTTCAACAATAGCTTGCGTGGCACCGGTGCGGATAATGTCTGATGAAGCCTTTTCACCCATCAGCAAAGCCAGGCTTTTGAGTAAAACTGATTTTCCCGAGCCCGTTTCGCCCGACAGAATATTCAGTCCGTTTTGAAATTCGATGTGCAGGTTGTCGATAATCGCAAATTGCGAAACTTTAAGTTCCTGTAACATAGCGGTCTCCGAATTTAAGTTTTTGTTTCAACAAGTCGAAAAAATTATGCAGCGGTTTACGAATCATGTAATGCACGACGGGGTCACGGGTAATGGTGACTTCGTCGTCGCTTGAAAGCTCTAACATTTTTTGCCCGTCGACGATGAGGTGGCCGATGGTGTTGGGGTCAAGACTCAGACGTAGCTTTTTACCGTCCGGGAAAATTAACGGGCGGGTGGTCAGCGAATGCGGCGCCACGGGTGTGAGCACGATAGCATGCACATCAGGATGCAAAATAGGGCCGCCGGCCGCTAAGTTGTACGCCGTAGAACCCGTCGGTGAGGAAATAATAATACCGTCGGCTTTGATGCTGCTGACAAGTGAATTATCAAAGTGCACGGTCGTGCTGATCAATTGCGAATAGGAGCCGCGCTCGAGCACGACATCGTTTAAGGCGTGAAAAACAACAGGTTTGCCGTTTTTAGACTTAACTGAAATGTTGAGACGACTGCGCGTGTGAAGAACCATATTGTTTTTTAATGTTTGGTCAATCGTTGCAAACATCTCGTCGGCCGAATGAGCCGTTAAAAAGCCCAGGTTGCCCATATTAAAGCCGAGAATCGGAACTGTGTGACCCTTCAGTAAACGAACGGCGCGTAAGTACGTGCCGTCGCCGCCCAAGACCACAACCAGTGACATTTCTTTTAAATCATTCGAGCTGATCAGCAAATCGGTCCCTGCAATTTGCTTTTGCTCAGGCGCCGTAAACACCTTGTAGCGTTTAGCTTTGAGCTGCAAGGCTAGCTTTTTCGCGGCCTTGACCGCAACATTTGAATGAATGCGGTAAACAATCGCGATTTTTTTATTCGATTTAAGAGTCAGCTTTTTTTCGTTCATTAGAGAAGTCCGCTGCGTTTCAAAAGTGAATTAGGATCTGGCTCGCGTCCGCGGAATTCTTTGTAAAGATCCATCGGGTGGGCGGTGCCGCCACGGCTTAAGATGCTGTTTTTAAATTTGGTCGCAACCTCAGAGTTGTAGAGACCTTTTTCTTTGAAGTATTCAAAGGCATCGGCATCCAGTACTTCGGCCCAGTTGTAAGAATAATAACCGGCAGCATAGCCACCG
>JANPAD010000506.1:0-11392 GCA_031429735.1 Bdellovibrio sp.
AATAAATTGATGATTTCGAAACGCGCACAATTTCAAGAATGTTTTCAGACCTGTAGCCGGTCCCATCTACGAGGGCATTGTTAAATTGCTCTTTGTAAACGCCTTCAATCTTTTTAATGAGCTGATCGGCTGCGGCTTCGTCGCCTGCTGTTGTAAAATCTTTTTCGAATTTATCATCGGTTTTTAGAGCCGAATTTTTAAGCGCTACAATGGCGGCTTCTTGCTCGTCATATTTTTTAAGAAGGCAGGCCTTCGGATCTGACTCACTATTACACGCATTGATGGCATTCTCAGGAAATAAGCTGTCGAATTTTTTTGAGGCTTCCGGATCAGCTGTTTCGGCGGCAATTTGAAGATTCAAAAATTCTTGACCTTTCTTCATGAAAATTTCACCGACACACCAAGCTTTCCAAGCGGGAGTATTTTTCGTAAAACAATCAGTTCGATCATTGAACGGGCTCGGGCTGATGAATTTATAATCCGCAACAAATGCAGTTGGCTTCGTGCAATAAGCCTCGCAACTTTTTGTAAGTGATTCTGCGTGCAAAGACTTATCCTGAAGGCGCATTTTGAACTTACAGCCATAGGAATTAGGTTCGAATGCTCCCTTATAATTTGCAGATGGAATCAGCCATGCTTCTTTTTCATTGATTTCAGCACGTCCTGCAAGGCTACAGTATGAGCCATCAGTGCCTGTATTTCGTAACGTGAAATCACATTGATTTTCTGTGCACTGCCGCAGAGTTATGGTTCCGCCGGCCGACTGCTCGTTCAGTTGCCCCCAAGAGCCTTGCCATGGGTTTGCTGCGTAGGTCTGTATTGCAAAAAGTGATAGGATCAAAGTTGTCTGTTTTACCATGACTCATATTCTTTGCAGGGTAAAACTTAGTCAACATAATGTATAACGAGAAGAGATCACCCAATGAAAATCTTCGTTTCTAGTAGTCGAAAATATGTTCGATTGTAATTTGATTGTCTTTTGCCAACGCTAAGCCATCCATCAACGAAGAAACGCTTGTTGAAATCATGAATCGGATTTTAGCGGGCTCGGTGGCCAATTGGCTCGTTCCGATTACAATTTCCGGTGGGACTAATTTTTCTGAACCTGCAGGACCGATGGCTGTCAGAAATATTTTTCGGTTTCCGGCGATTTCTGTAAACTTTAAACCTTTTTTCGTGAGTGTTAGCAAAAGATCGCGAAAGCTGTCGTAGCGTGGAAACGAGACAAGCTTAAAATCACCGGTGCGTTCTAATACTTTAACAGACTGAAGGCTATCCAGAGCGTTTTGTGGGTCTTCGACAACCGCCACAATATGGTCGGCTTCGGGTTCGTAAGACATATGCGTACCCAATTGAATGAGTTTGCCATAAGCGGCTTTGAATAGAAGTTCAGTTGAAAAGAACAGCTTTCTTTCCCATTTTCGAATCATGTTTTCGCCGCTCATGGGACTATTTCGCCAAAAATCTTTAAGACAGTCGATAAATGAGAAATCGTACCAAGGATAAACGTGAACGAAGTCGGCGTACCGCTGGTGAATTTTTTGCATTTCAGAATCTTCTGGTGTGCCATTGGGTGAACTCAAGGCTTCAGTTAGGCGGCCGATCGTGTTTTCATAAGCGCCCTTAATTAAAAGCTCAGCCGAGTAACTTGTACCGATTACCCAAAGCATCACTTTGTAGCCCGTATTGGCTGGGTATTTATCTACTATCGTGTCTTCAATTATTCGTTTCAGGTTCCAGAATTCTTTGGCACTTTTCCAGTACGGAAATGCGCTAGGTTTATGTGTTTTTAAAAATGTCGCGTATTCGTCAGAATTGAAAACGATGTACCATTCAGGTAGCGCCAGGTAACTTTGGTCTTCGCGTCTTTGATAACCCGGAAGTGCGGCAATTGTTTTGGCGATCGGTGCGGGAATCGATGCAAAGTAGTGATCCCAGAGTTTGTTTCTGAATTTATAAGTCGGGTCATATTTCTTTTTGACGTCGAAGTACTCTTGAAATTTAGGATAAGCTCGTTGAAATTGGTCATCTGTTGCGTGAATTTGATAAGGCAAATAGTAAGCGCCATTGACGGTTAACACCGCTGAAATCATTTCGCGTGTCCATAATTTAACTTCTTCTTTGGCTGTAGGTGAAGTGCCTTGGCGGTAGTAAACAACGAACGCATAAACCTCTTGTGGGGCCCAGGCTAAGTACGTTCCCGGGTCGGGTAAAGCGTGACGAATTGAAACATTGAAAACTTCAACGTCATGTTTTTTAAAAATGTCGCGCATGAGCGGTATAAATTCATTAAACTTGGCCACGGGTACGAAGTATTCTTGAAGTACGAAAGTCGTTTCTTTTCGGCTTGGCGGTTCAAGTTCGGCCACATCATAACTGGCTTCGTAGTTTCGGTGGACGACCATTTCTTTCGAATACAGCAACGGATCAACGATAGATGAACGGATCTTTCGACCGAACGGCATGGCGACCATAGCTGAAATGGCTTTAGGCTGCAGAACGTATTTTTGTCCGCGCGGGATAAGCCGGTCTGTAATAGTGAGCGGTTTATCTGTGCGCTGCCATGAAACTGAATTGACGGTCTCAAACTCCGGCGGGTAAATGTCGCCGTTTTGAAAAACGACCTTTGGGTTATCGCGAATTTCAGATTTGAAATATTGAGTGTATTCGGCTGCGGAGACGATTTTAACGACACGTTCAACTTTTTCATTAACTGCCAAGTTCAGTGTGGCTTCAACAATGACGCCGATTCCACCGTAGCCGCCGATGGCGGCGTAAAAAATGTCACTGTTTTGAGACGGTGAAGCCTCAACGATTGAACCATCGGCCAAAACAACTTTAATTGAGTCGATTGAGCGAACCAAGGGCCCTTCGCCGATGTAGCGGCCGTGTACATTGACACTCAGCGATCCGCCAACGGTAAAATTTGAATACGTCTGCATAATTTTGATCGACAGATCTTGGGCGTCGATGACGTCTTGAATATCGCGCCAACGCATACCGGTCTGAACGGTAATTTTTTTATTAGCGGCATCGAAGTTAACAACTTTATTCATGGTACGCATATCAATCTGTAAAGCGTGTTCGGTGGCTGTTTGGCCGCCCATGCTGTACCGACCGCCACCAATTGAGATTGGGCCTGTGTGGCTTTTGACCGCCGCCTGTATTTCTTCGACAGTGGTGGGCGAAAGCACGTCGTCAACAACGATAGGATTGATTTGCGTTACGTCATTGACGATCGCACGGGCAATTACATTCACCGCTGAAAAGATAATGACTAAAAATAGAGTTGCACCAGACAAACGTAGGGTCTTAAAAAAGCTTTTATTCATGAAATGATTTAACAATACAAATTAGTCTCATGTAAAGTAAGGATTATGGACACAATCAGACGAAGACGTATAATTCTTGGGGCTATGGCGGGTGCTTTCTTACTGATGGTGCCGACTTCGGTCTTCGGTGACCTGATCGCTGATTTTGTTAAAAAAAATGCCAATGAAGACCCGGGCAATTTTAAAAATATTTTTTTAAATTCTGAAACAAAAGCAGAATTTTTACTATTTTTAACGAACGTCTATAATATTTACCCCGAGCGTGAGTTCCATGAGCTGATTTCACAGCTGACCGCACAGCATGCGACCGACCGCGAAATTTATAGTGCCATCTTAGAAAAGCTTCATACGGTTAAGCCGTTTCTTTCAGAGTTCACTTATGCAATCCCCGCGTTATCAAAACAAAAAGAAGAAATCTCGCGCCAAACCATGAGTCTTTTGGGCGGAAAAAGCCAAGTATCGGGTTATCTTGAAATCGGAACGCCCGGTCGTTACATAAGTGAACTGAAGAACCATCTGGATATTTCAGGTGAAATCGCCTTGGTCAACGTAACTGAGCCCGGGTTTTCGCCACTGGATATTTTAGAGCGTGGGCAGTTGGCCCGAATTGGTCGCTACGTGCCCTTAAACGATTATGCTCCCATTTTGCCTGAGTCCGCTGCGAAGTATGACGTCATTACAAACTATATCGGATTTCACCACAGTCGACTTGAAAAGCTGGATGGTTTTGTCAGTTCTGTTTCTCGGTTGCTAAAACCGGGTGGTGTTTTAATTTTACGTGACCACGACGTTGACAGTGAAAGAATGAACCATATGGTTTCTTTGGCGCACGATGTTTTTAACGCAGGCCTTAAACAGCCGTGGCGGTCAAATCACGATGAAGTTAGAAATTTTCGGTCGCTTCAGGAGTGGGTAGTTTATTTGGAGGCTCGTGGCTTAAAATACTCCCGTGACCTCATCTATCAAAACGGTGACCCTACAAAAAATGCTCTGATGAAATTTACTAAAAGTTAAAAACTCATTCTGACTGAGCTTTATTTATTTTGTAGACCGGTCTATTCGATTATCGCAGGATGTATTCAGAGGTATTCTGTGAAAAATAATTTAGAGTCTGGTAGTTTGATTAAAGTTCCCGAGCTTACATTGATTTTCTGGATTATTAAAATAGCAGCCACAACGTTAGGTGAAACAGCCGGCGATGCTGTTTCGATGTCCATGGATCTAGGCTATTTGATCGGGACAGTTATTTTTGCGGTTTTATTTCTAATTGCAGCTACAGTTCAAATTAAAGCCCGCTCGTTTCGTCCGATTATCTACTGGACAACGATTGTGGCAACGACGACAGTCGGTACGACTTTGGCTGACTTTGCGGATCGCTCGTTGGGTATAGGCTATGCGGGCGGTTCAACTCTACTTTTTGCGCTGCTGTTGATATCACTGTTTGCTTGGTATAAATCTCTCGGGACTATTTCTGTTCAATCTGTCAATAGCCCGAAAGCTGAGATCTTTTATTGGGTTACGATCATGTTTTCACAAACTTTGGGAACAGCGTTGGGCGATTGGACTGCGGATTCGGCTGGTATGGGGTATCTGGGGGCCGCCATTTTGTTCGGTGCTTTGTTGGCCGTCATTATCGCTATGTATTTCTGGACAAATGTTTCACGCACATTTTTATTCTGGGCCGCTTTTATTTTAACCCGTCCCCTAGGTGCCGTGTTAGGGGATTTTCTGGATAAGCCGTTGGAAAATGGTGGATTGGCCTTAAGCCGCTACTCAGCGTCGGCGGCACTTTTTGTTTTTATGGCGATTTGTATTCTTGTCTCGCGTCAACGGGCTGCAGAGAAAAGTCATTAGTAAACGGGTGGTTGTATCAAAAATATTAAATTTAAAAAAACATACATTTTCTTTGTTCTGATTGTTTTAGCCTACTTTCTATTGAATAAAGGATTGTCTCCTTATGGAGATCAACTTGTCGTTTACCGCCCGGCCGTTAAAGAGTGTTTTCAGGAAGAAAAATTTAAGTTTTGTGTTTACAAAAGCGAGCAGGGTGTTAATGGAAATATCGCCTACTATTTGCATGGCCGCAATTTGGATGAGTCAACTTGGAACGATGAAACATTTTATACATCTATGGTTCAGAAATACTGGCAGGATAATAAACTTGTGCCACCAACGATCGTGGCGGTTAGTTACGGGCCTGTGTGGTTACTTTCACCGAAAAACTCACAACAAGAGAGCGGTTTGCTTGAAGAGTTTTTAAACAAAGGCCTACCTTTAGTTGAGTCAAAGACCGGCCTTCCGAAGGAGAGAATTTTGTTTGGTGAATCGATGGGTGGTTTAAACTCGCTTATTGCGATGCTCAACTCACAAGAGACATTTTCTAAAGTGGCTTCGCTTTGTCCAGCGGTTTATAACATGTCTCCGTTCTCATCTTTTTCTGAGATAAAAGCGGGCGTGACCCGAACCGGCGCAGATCCCAAAATTATTTACGGTGTATTACAGCTTAGTAAAAGATTTATTGCGAGCGAAGAGGACTGGAATAAAATATCTCCGCTGCGCTTAATCGAACAATCAAATGCACTGAAAACGAAGTTGTATTTGTCTTGTGGCTTGTATGATCAATACGGCAATTACGAAGGTACTGAGCTGCTGGCGCGGAAGATGGCTTCAAAAGGTTTTTCTGTTGAATGGCATCCGCTTTATGGTGGCCATTGTGCAATTGACGTTTTTTCACTTGCTGAATTTTTAGCGCACTAGTAGCTACCGACCAATTATATTTTCTTCAATACGGCTGCGTAAAAGCCGTCAAAGCCGTGTTTATGCGGCCAGATGCGGTGCTCTGAAAGAAGCGACCATTTTTTACCGGCTGCAGAATTTAAAAACCATTTAACCTGCTCTTCATTTTCACGCTTCAAAATACTGCAGGTGGCATAAACCATCAGTCCGCCTGGTTTACACATCGCTGAGTACCTTGAAAGTATGTCCCTTTGCAGTTCGCAAACAGTCGCGATTTCATCGGCGGTCAACTTCCATTTGGTATCAGGGTTACGGCGTAAAACTCCCAAGCCAGAACAAGGAGAATCGATCAGCAAACGATCAAATTTATTTTCAAGGCGTTGAATGACTTTTGGAGAATCAATCAGTTTGGTTTCTATAATTGTGGCGCCGGCACGATGGGCGCGCTGTTTGAGGTCTTGCAGTTTCCAGTCATGAATATCCATAGCCACAATTTGCCCTTGATTTTGCATGAGCGCTGCTAAATGCAAAGACTTTCCACCGGAGCCGGCGCAGGTATCTGCCACGTGATGGCCGGGTTCGACTTGCAACAACGGTGCAATGAATTGAGAACCGGCGTCCTGCATTTCAAAATCACCTTTTTTAAAAGGCTGAGTTGCAAAAACGTTTTTTCGAACTTTCAAATGTAGACCACTTGGCAAAGCAACAGTGCTTTTTATTTTAACCGCATCTATTTTTTCGACTTTCAAATCTTGGATCAGTTTTTCAGTATTTGTTTTAAGTGTATTTGCGCGCAGAAATATCTCAGGATCTTTGTTGAGGCTTTGCATGAGAGCCGGCCATTCAGCACCAAATTCTTGTTGGCCCATTTCAAACAGCCAATCCGGAAACGAATGTTCAATAGCTGCGGGTTTTTGCACTTTGCTGAGGGTTTGCACTTTGGCCGCATCGGTGTTTCTGAATTCGGGACGTGCGACCGGCTTAAGATTTTTTATTATGAGATAGGCTGCGATGACAGGCCACAGATTCTGCGATTCGGCGATGAATTCAAGGTTACGCTTGTGTCTGATAATTCCGTAGACGGCTTCGGCAAAAAAACTTCGGTCGTCGGGAGTCCAGTTCTTATTCACGCGCATGTATTTATCAATCATGCGATCGGCATGCTTTCCTTTTTCAAAAACCTCGATTAAGGCCTGTGAAAGAGTATTCAGTATGTGAATCTGTACAGACTTGCCCAAAAATATCTCCTGATAGGCCTATATTGTAATAAGTCAGCAGCCAAGTCATTTCAATATTTAAACGAGGGCGGTATAGTGAAAATGAATAAAGCTGCAATCCCATCATTTCCCGTCAATCGGCTCATACGACTCAAGTTCTGTTTATAAAATATTTCGACTATGTTGCCGAAATACAAGATGTTCAATTTTGACGTCTTCAAAACAAAAGGAATATTTATGAAACAGTTTTTATTGGTTCTACTGGCATTGAGTGCGATGAAAGCTCAAGCCCAATACGCTCCGGCGCCCGCGGTGCCGGCATCTTTAACAACAATTGCAGTAAACGATGAAGGTGAAAATCTTTTAGCTGATACAAAAGGAAACACGCTTTACGTATTCGATCTGGATTTGAACAAGCCTACTTCAGCTTGCGCGGCAACTTGTGCAGAAATGTGGCCACCATACCTTGTGACCGCTGATGAAATAAAAGCTTTACAAGCGCCATTTGCAGCAATTACTCGGGATAGTAAAAAAATGCAATTAACCTACGAAGGACGCCCAGTTTACACCTACGCTCTTGACCGTGGTGTAGCAGCTGATGCCGGCGATGGCGTTGGCGGTGTTTGGCATTACGTCGAAATCGAAAACTAATCAGAATCGGCCTGTAAAAACTAGAATAAGAACAACAATCAGTAGAAGACCTGAAAAGCCGCTTGGTCCGTAACCCCAGTTGCGGCTGTGCGGCCATGACGGTAATGCGCCAACAGCAATCAAAATTAAAATAATCAGCAGTATTGTGGCCAGACTCATGGGGACTCCTTGTCTTGAAGTTACAAAAAACATTATCTCAATCTTAGTTAATGCAAGAATGTGCCCATGACAGGGCTAGCCCCATTACCGACCGATTGTCTAAAATTACACGCAGTAAACCAAAAAACGTACATACATCTGATTGTGGGGAATAATTCCTCGCAGCTCTGTATTGACGTTTTCAGCCGAGGCATTACCATAAAGCTTCGAGGTTCAAATGAGTCATTTAGGAGTAATGGAAATTTTTTTTGGTGATCCATGGCCGGCTGAAGCCCGTTTGAATTACGCGTCTTACTTAAAAAGTGAAGGCTACGGGTTTTATCTTTACGCCCCAAAAGCGGACCGAAATTTAAGAAAAGATTGGTCGAAGCCTTGGGAAGAAAGTTATATCCGCGAACTGACTGAGATGGCTCGCAACTTTCAGAATAAAGGTATCAAATACGGAGTTGCGTTAAGCCCATTTGAAATTGATAAAATGACGGACACCCAAATAGATCAACTGTTGGATGAAAAAATCGGCGTGTTTAACCGGATCGGCCTTGATTACTTAGGAATCTTTTTTGACGATATGATGGTTTATGATGGGCTTGCGCGGCAGCAAATTGCACTTTTAAACAAAGTTCGAGCCAGAACATCGGCCAAAATTCTTTTCTGTCCGACGTTTTATTCGTACGACCCAATTTTAGATAAAGTTTTCGGGCAGCGCCCGCCGGATTATCTTGAGCAAATTGCAAACGGTGTTGCCGCAGATGTTGAAATTTTATGGACCGGACCGAAAGTTTTGTCAGACGAAATCACACCGTCCCACATTGACGAAGTGACGTTACTTTTAAAAAGACCCCCATTCCTTTGCGATAATGTTTTTGCGAATGACGGGCCCAAAAACTGCAAATTTTTGAAGTTGAAATATCCCGCAGGCCGTTCGGCTGAATCTTTCAAAAAGGCGAACGGTTGGGCCATCAATCCGATGAACCAATCTGAAGTTTCGAAAATAGTTCTGAGTGCGATGCAAGCTGCCGCACAAGGAGCTGCTCCTGAAATTGCTTTTCAAACGAGTGTTCGTAAAATTTGTTCGGACCGTTTGTCGCAACTGGTGCTTCAAAATCGCGAACTCTTTTTGAAGGAAGGTTTAGATAAAATTTCTGATGCTGCTAAAAATGGTCTTTTGGCTGACCTTGATCAACTGAACGAACCAGTTGCCCGTGAAATTAAATCGTGGCTTTTAGGGAAATACACTGTGGGCACGGAATGTTTAACGGACTAAAAATTGCCGTGATCGGAAATGCTTGTGGCGGCAAGACGAACCTGAGTCGTCGCTTGTCAGAAATATACCATCTGCCACTTGTGCATGTTGATCGATTGCAATACACCGAGAATCTTCAACTGCGCGCATTTCGAGAAACTATTCAAATCTTAACTCAAGAGCAAAACCAAACGGCTTGGGTTATTGATGGTTATGGTCCGTTGGACATTCTTGAAGAGCGGCTTAAACTTTCTGACGCCATTGTGATGATTGACTTGCCGATTTGGCGTCACTATTTTTGGGCCATGAAAAGAGTTTTGAAAAATATTTTTCTGGTGCAAAGAAGCGAATTGCCGCCGAATAGCAGTGAGCGCAACATTCAGCATATCGTCAAATTATTTAAAACAATTCGTCAGGTTCACACCAAGATGCGCCCTGAAATGCTGCGCATCTTAAATCGCGACGTGTTGAAACGAAAAACGATTTTAATTCGTGACCTCGACCACTGGTCCTTAATTTACAAAGGCGGCCTGTTGTGGGATGGTGACTCTGATGGAAACACAATTTCAAACAACTAATCCGTTTACACAAAAAAATATTCAGACTTACGAATACGAAAAATTGCCGGATGTCTTAATTAGAATTACAGAATTTTCGATCCAGCAAAAAAAATGGTCTGCGCTAACTTTGCAGCAGCGAGGTGCTCATTTAAAAAAGGTGGCGGAACGCTTGCGGGAAAATAAAATGCGATTGGCTCATCAGATGACGGTCGAAATGGGCAAGCCAATCACTCAGAGTATCGCTGAAATTGAAAAATGCGCCACGGGTCTTGATAATTATGTTGAGCTGACGTCATCTTTGCAGCTTGAAACGACACTTGCGGCTCATTATAAAAAAACGCTGCTTCGTGCAGAGCCATTTGGATTGATTTTCAGTATTCAACCCTGGAACTTTCCGTTCTGGCAGGTTTTCCGTATGGCTTCGGCGGCTTGGATGGCTGGTAATCTGGTTGTGCTCAAGCATTCAAACATAACGGCCGGATGCGCGGCCTTAATTGAAGAAATATGTGATATTGAAAACTTGCCATTAGTATTGAATGTTCGCGTCAATCATGCGGATGCGGCTGAAATAGTTCGTGCACCTGAAATTCATATGGTGACGTTGACGGGTAGCACACGCGCGGGCAAACAGATTGGTGCAGTGGCGGGTGAGGCTCTTAAAAAACAGTTGTTTGAATTAGGCGGGTCTGATGCTTACATCGTTTTGGCTGATTGCAAATTAGACGAAGCGGTTAAGAACTGTGTAAAGTCGCGAATGACCAACTCAGGTCAAAGCTGTATCGCTGCAAAACGGTTTTTTATTCAGGAAAGTATTTTTACGGAATTTAAGGAAAAATTTTTAGTTGAATTAGCCGACTATAAAATGGGTGATCCGAACGAAGAAATGACACGCGTCGGCCCACTGGCGGCCAATAGTTTTGTTAAAGGACTTCAAGAGCAGCTTCAAAAGGCCACAGCACAAGGTGGTGTTTTCGCAAGCGTAAAGACGGCTGTACCAAATGAAGCCGTTTTTTCGCCGATGGGAGTTTTGGATTTCGGCACCGACTTAAAAGCTTTCGAAACAGAAGAACTTTTTGGACCGGTGGCTCAGCTTTATAAATTTAGTAATGTGAACGATGTGATCAGTTCCATCAATGCAGGTATCTATGGCTTGGGCGGTGCGGTTTTCACAGAAGACCTTGCCGAAGCTCGGCGTTTGGCGGAAGCGATGCAGGTTGGAATGGTTGCAATCAATTCAGCGGTTCAATCCGATGCGCGCGCGCCATTCGGTGGAGCGAAAAGTTCAGGCGTGGGCCGTGAAAGTGGCTTTGTCGGTTTCAATGAATTTATTTGTTGGAAAGTTATCGGCGAAGGAAACTAAGATAAAAACATGATAGCTTAAAATAAAAAAGCGAGCCGTTAGCTCGCTTTTTTGTTTTAATATGGAGAGAAAAACTAAAACTAACGGCATATTAATTGTCACGCATAATATCGAAGAAGCCGTTTTTATGGCGG
>JANPAD010000507.1:0-4158 GCA_031429735.1 Bdellovibrio sp.
TGCCAAAGCTAAACTTCAGAAGTCATTTAAGATCGAAATCTTAAATGAAAAGCTTGAAGAACAAACTGAAGCCATCAAAGAAGTTTTTTTAAGCGAAGGTCAGCTTAAAGTGCATCACAAAAAACAAAAGGCTGCCGACAAAGAAAAAGCTAAAAAAATCGACGACGGCACCTACTACAAAGGTAAAGTGTTTGTCCTTGATTTCTTAAAAGGTGATATCAAAGCCAGCGCCTCTGAACACTTGCGTAACGAAATCTCGGCTGTTTTAGGCGTTGCAACTCCAGATGATGAAATTATAGTGCGTGTTGAAAGCCCGGGCGGGTTGGTTCATGGTTACGGCTTTGCTGCTGCTCAACTGGTGCGAATCCGTGATGCCAAAATCCCGCTCACCGTTTGTGTCGATCACGTCGCGGCTAGCGGTGGTTACTTGATGGCTTGCACGGCTAACAAAATTATCGCGTCGCCGTTCGCCCTAATCGGTTCGATCGGCGTTGTCGCCCAAGTTCCGAATTTCAACCGTCTCTTGAAAAAATACGATGTCGATTACAAAGAATATACGGCCGGCGATTACAAACGCACAGTTAGCTTATTCGGCGAAATCACCGCTAAAGGCGAAGAAAAGTTCAAAGAGCAGCTGCAACTCACGCACGACATGTTTAAACATTTCGTTGGTCACTTCAGACCACAACTCGATATGGAAAAAATCGCAACCGGCGAATATTGGTATGGAGAAATGGCTCAAAAATTAGGCTTAGTCGACCAAATCATGACAAGTGATGAGTATCTTGTGACGAAAGCCGCGACTCACCAAGTGATCCAGCTGTCGTTTGAGACGAAGCCCACTCTCTCTGAAAAATTATCTCAGGCCCTGTCAATGACACTGACTCAGGTTTTGAGTCGCTTCATTTCAGAAAATCATTCCAACAAAAGCATTTAACGCTACGCAGAATGAGTGTGCCTCCTTTATTTTTGGCCCAGCATCTTGTACACCAATTAGGCCTTCATCTGACTCTAGATATTGGCTGTCGACTTAAGGGAGTGCGAATTTGAAACCTGTTGTCCAAGTTAAAGATCTCGAAACGACTTTTTTTCTTAAATCTGGGCCATTTCGCGCGGTTAACAGAATTTCTTATGAAATCAATCAAGGTGAAACTCTGGGCATCGTTGGCGAATCGGGCTGTGGCAAATCAGTTACTTCATTCTCTTTGATGCGCCTGATCGATCGACCGGGTCAAATCACCAACGGTGAGTTTCTTTTGAATGGACAAAACATTTTCTCGTTAAATGAATCGCAAATAGAAAACGTTCGTGGCGGCAAAATGGCCATGATCTTTCAAGAGCCGATGACAGCACTCAACCCAGTTCTGACCATCGGTTACCAGATGGATGAACAAATCAAAAAACACATGAATCTGAATAAAAAAGATACACGTGACCGCGCCATCGAAATGCTTCAACTCGTCGGCATCCCCTCGGCCGGCGAACGCTACGAATCTTATCCTCATCAACTCTCAGGCGGTATGCGCCAACGTGCCATGATTGCCATGGCCCTTTCTTGTAATCCACAATTCCTGATCGCAGACGAACCGACCACCGCTCTTGATGTCACCATTCAAGCTCAGATCCTCGAACTTTTTCAAGGTCTGCAAGAAAAACTGAACATGTCTGTGCAATTTATCACGCATGATTTAGGCGTGATCTCTGAAGTATCAGATAAAGTGATGGTCATGTATGGTGGTCAAACTTGCGAGACCGGTCCTACCCAGGACATTCTTAATTCTCCGCGCCACCCTTACACAGCAGCCCTCATTGAATCTCGCCCGAAAATGGGTCACCGCGTACATCGTTTAAAAACAATTGAAGGTTCGGTGCCGGCGCCGCACGAGTTCCCGAAAGGTTGCCCGTTCGCAAACCGTTGTTCTCGAGTCAAAACAGAATGCTGGTCAACCAAACCCCGCATCCAAGCCGTCAACGGTTCTCCGAACCGAACTGTCGCTTGCTTTAACCCACTTTAAAAATCGGAAAAGCAAAAAAATGAACAACGACATCATTCTTGAAGCAAAAAATATCCAAAAGCTCTTCCCGATTAAAAAAGGGTTCTTCATGCGGGAAGTGGGCCAAGTCAGAGCCGTCGAACAAGTGAGCTTAAGCGTTCGCCGTGGCGAAACCTTAGGACTCGTCGGCGAATCCGGCTGTGGCAAATCAACTTTAGGTCGCACTTTAATTCGTCTGTACGAACCGACCTCAGGAACAATTCAATTTGATGGCTCTGATTTTAGAAATTTAAAGGGCGAAGAACTCCGTAAAAAACGCCGCGATATACAAATGATTTTTCAAGATCCTTATGCTTCTCTCGACACGCGCATGACCGTCGGTCAAATCGTCGAACAACCTTTCAAAATTCATAATTTATTAGGCCCGAAAGAACGTCAGGTTCGCGTCAAGCAATTACTCGAACTTGTCGGCCTTAAAGCTTCTCACGTGAACCGCTACCCGCATGAATTCTCAGGCGGACAACGCCAGCGCATTTCAATCGCACGGGCCGTGGCACTCGACCCAAAATTGATCATCTGTGACGAACCGGTTTCAGCTTTGGACGTTTCAATTCAGGCCCAGGTTCTGAACCTGCTGAAAGATCTGCAAGACCGCCTGAAGCTGACGTACATCTTTATTTCTCATGACCTTTCAGTCATCGAACACGTTTGTGACCGCATTGCCGTCATGTACTTAGGCCGCATTGTTGAGATCGCCAGCCGCGATGAGCTTTTCAGTAATCCGCTGCATCCCTATACACAAGCCCTGATGTCTTCTATACCGTCAATCGGCACAGGCAAAAAGAAAATGGTTAAAATTTTATCGGGCGAAATACCTTCACCCATAAACCCGCCGTCAGGTTGTGCGTTTCACCCGCGCTGTGCTTACAAAGTCGATGAATGTTCTAAGATTTTGCCGAAGCTCTTGGGTACTGAACAACATCTGAAGGCCTGTCACGTAAATATGAAAACACATTTAAAGGAGATTTTATGAAAACTCTCAAATTCGTTCTTGCTGCTGCCCTGATTATCTCGGCGACTGCAGGCTGTACTAAAAAGAAGAAAAAAGCTGATGTTGCAGCCGAAGCGACTGCGGTTTCCGGCACTCCAACGGCGGCTCCCGCATTGCCTAAGCTGAACAACAGCGAACTCAAAATCGGCATCGCTCAGGAGTTTGAAACTTTCAATCCGCTGATCGCCAACATGAGCGCGACGACATTGATGTTACGTATGGCGGTTCGTGGCCTAGATACCATCGATGCGGACGGCAAATGGGTTCCGCAGTTAGCAAAATCAATTCCGACGCTCGATAACGGCGGCGCTAAAATCGTAACTGTTGGTGGCGTTAAAAAAATTGAAGCTATCTGGGAAATCCAAGAAGCTGCTGTTTGGGGTGATGGACACCCAGTCATTTGTGACGATTTTGCCTTTGCAATTAAAGTGGCCAGCGCCGCAACCGTAAGTGTCGGCGAAAAAGAGACTTACACTCAAATCGAAAAAATCACCGTCGACCCGGCTAATCCTAAAAAGTGCACGTTCCTCTACGAAAAGGCAAAATGGGACTTCTACCAATTGGGCACGACTATGCCACTTCCGAAGCATTTAGAAGAAAAAGTCTTTAATATGTACGGGGCGACCAACGCGGGTTACGACAATAACTCCCTCTACACAAAAGACCCTTACAATGTTGGCCTTTACAATGGCCCTTACATCGTTCAGGAAATTCAACTCGGCGATCACGTGACATTTATACCGAATCCGAAGTGGTGGGGTGAAAAACCGAAAATTCAGAAGATCATCTACAAGCTGATTCCAAACAGCGGGACACTTGAGGCCAATCTTCGGTCAGGCACGATCGATCTGATTTCGACACTCGGTTTAGCGCTGGATCAGGGTTTGGCGTTCGACAAAAAGGTAAAATCTGAAAACTTGCCTTACAATGTTTTATTTCAGCCGAGTACAGTTTACGAACACATCGACTTAAACTTGGATAATCCATTTCTTAAAGATGTTCGCGTTCGTAAAGCTCTGACTTACACCATGAACCGCGAAGAATTGGTGACTTCATTATTCGAAGGCAAACAATCTCCGGCTCTGCATAACATCACGCCGAAAGATCCTTGGT
>JANPAD010000508.1:0-7861 GCA_031429735.1 Bdellovibrio sp.
CTCAATCCTATCTTTTGATAAATTTGAGAGCAGTACCCAAGGAGATTTTGTGTCTACGCCCACTACCCCTGATTATAAAAGCACGATCCGTTTACCGCAAACCGACTTTCCGATGAAGGGCGATCTCCCGATCAATGAACCTAAGATTATTGCGAAATGGGAGTCAGACAAAATTTATCAGCGCGTTTTAGAAAAAAATCAAAACAATCCGGGTTTTACTTTGCCGGATGGTCCGCCGTACGCGAATGGTTCAATTCATATCGGCCATGCCTTAAATAAATCTTTAAAAGATTTTGTTATTAAATATAAATCGATGAAGGGTCACTTTGCGCCGTTCGTGCCGGGCTGGGATTGCCACGGTCTTCCGATCGAGCACAAAGTCATGAAAGACTTAGCTGAAAAAAAATTAGTTAAAACCGATCAAGAAATTTTGGCCTTATGCAGAGCTGAAGCCGCAAAATGGGTTGATCACCAACGTGAACAATTCAAACGCCTGGGGGTCATGGCCGACTGGCAGAACCCCTACCTCACCATGTCGAAAGAATACGAAGCTGAAGAGATTCGTGAATTCGCGCGTGCGTTCAAACGTGGCGTCATCTACCAAGGTGTTAAACCCGTTTACTGGAACTGGACATTGAAAACCGCTTTGGCCGACGCCGAAGTTGAATACCACGATCATAAATCTCCTTCGATTTATGTGAAATTTGATATTACAGACAAAGAGACTTTGGCTAAGCTGGGTAACCCGAGCGAAAAAACTTCAATCGTTATCTGGACAACAACGCCTTGGACTTTACCGGCCAACACGGGCATTGCCTTACACCCTGAATTTGACTACGCCGTTTTCGCTACTGAGATTAACGGCCAAAAAGAAAATTTAGTTATCGCGAAAGCTTTGAAAGAATTTTTCGAAAAAGAAATCGGCCTGACTTTGATCGAGAAAAAAACGTTCAAAGGAGCAGAGCTTGAACTGGGTAAAGCTCGCCACCCGTTCTTGGACCGCGATTCAACAATCGTCTTAGGTGATCACGTCACGGCTGATGCCGGCACGGGTGCGGTTCACACGGCCCCGGGCCACGGAGCAGACGACTTCAGAGTCGGTCAGAAATATAAACTTGCGGTTTTAAATCCGGTTGATGACGGCGGTAAGTACACTGAAGACTTCGCTGAGATGATCGGCGTTAACATTTTCAAAGCCAATCCATTGATCGTTGAAAAATTAAGAACTTCGGGCCACTTGTTGAAGTTTTCTGAATTTGTTCATAGCTACCCGCACTGCTGGCGTTCTAAAACGCCGTTGATCTTTAGAACAACAGCGCAGTGGTTTATCGGCATCGATCAAGAAGAAAGCCAAATCCGCCAAAAAACTTTGAAAGCCATTGAAGACGTTCAGTTCTTTCCTGAATGGGGTCGCGGACGCTTCGTTGCCATGATTGAAAACCGCCCGGACTGGTGTTTATCACGCCAACGCATCTGGGGCGTTCCGATTCCGATATTAACTTGCGTTGCCACCGGTGAACCTTTGCCTGACTACGACATCATGATGCGCGCTGCAGACATCGTCGCTGAAGGCGGTATCGAGTCTTACTACAAAACAAATGTCGAAGCTCTCGTCGGTAACAATTGGAAAAAACCGGCCAACGCTAAACCCGAATTCGGCACACAGGGCTTTAAATTCGGCCGCGATATTTTAGACGTTTGGTTTGACTCCGGCGTTTGTCATGCCGCTGTTCATTCAAGTCACTCACGCTTCGGTTATAAAAATACCCAAGCCGATATTTACCTTGAAGGCTCAGATCAGCATCGTGGTTGGTTTAATACGTCAATGTTGTCTTCAATGGCGACCACTGACAAACCGCCGTTCAAAGCTTTAATCACGCACGGTTTCGTGAACGATTCACAAGGCCGCAAAATGAGTAAATCTTTAGGTAACGTCATTGACCCGAACGAAGTTTCATCAAAAAGCGGCTCTGAGATTATCCGTCTGTGGGCTTCTTACGGCGACTACGGAAATGACATTGGCTGCGGTAAAGAAGAATTAACCCGCGTAACTGAAACCTATCGTAAAATTCGCAACACGATGCGCTTCTTACTGGGTTCAACTTCAGACTTTGATTTTTCAAAAGATCAAATCGACTACGACAAAATGACCCAAATCGACAAATGGATGATGCATCAGTTGAGCGTACTGGTTATGGATGTAACAAACGCTTATGATAAATACGAATTCTACCGCGTTTACCATCTGTTGAATAATTTCTTTACTGTGACCTTATCAGCCACTTACATGGATATCTTGAAAGACCGCCTTTACACCTGGAAGCCGGACGGAATTGCCCGCCGCAGTTCGCAAACCGTGTTGTACATCACAACCAGTTCGCTCATCCGTATGATGGCACCAATTCTTTCGTTCTTGGCTGAAGAAACTTACGGTTACTTCAAAGGCAAAAAAGAAGACTCGGTTTTCTTAGAAGACTTCCCTCATGCGGCGCCTACTTGGTTTCATCCGCCGTTGCATGCACTGTTTGAAAAAGTTTTGGTTACTCGCAGCGACGTTCAGAAAAAACTTGAAGTACTTCGGGCCGCTAAAACGATTGGTGCAAGCCTTGAAGCTTCGGTCGTTATCACAGCCGATGGAGAAACTCTGCATGCCCTGCAAGCGGTCGACGATTTACGTGAACTGCTGATTGTTTCGAAAGTTGAACTTAAAGAAGGCGCTTATTCTATTTTAGCCCAAAAGGCTGAAGGTGATAAATGCGTCCGCTGCTGGGTTTACTCAACGGCCATTTCAACGGTGTCTCAAACTGCGGGCGTTTGCCCTAAATGTGTTGAAGCGCTTTCAGGTGCGCACGCGTGAGTTTAAAAATTGAACGTAAGTATCTTATTTTGATGTGCTTGACTGGTCTGCTGATCTCGCTTGATCAAATTACGAAGCTGTACATTCATACGCAGTTTCAGTTACATGAATCGCTGCCCGTTATTCAGAACTTCTTTCATATTACCTATGTGCGCAACTTCGGTGCGGCTTTCGGTTTTTTAGCGCAAACCTCGAATTCGTTCAGAGAAATATTTTTTCTGTCGGTGCCGCCGGTGGCCTGCCTGACCATCTTGTATATTCTTCGCGACGTTAAATCGAACGACACGGCCCAGGCCGTAGCGCTGAGTTCGATTTTTGCGGGCGCCATGGGTAACTACATAGACCGCCTGCAGTTCAGATACGTCATTGATTTTCTTGATTTTCATTACGGCAGTTTTTCGTGGCCGGCCTTTAATGTCTCCGACATGGCTATTGTGGGCGGAGTTTTGTTTTTAGTTTACTTGATGCTAACTGAAAAAAAGAGACTGCTGACATGATACCGGTCATTGATTTTGGTTCATTGCATATCCCGACATTTTTTCTGGTTATAAGTTTAAGCCTCAGTTGTTTAATGTTCGTTCTTTCTGAACGGGTGCAGATTTTCGGCCGTGACCGTAAGACCGCTTTCGATATTACGCTGGTGTTGATGGTGGCAGGATTTGCGGGCGGCCGCTTGATGCATGTGTTCTTTGAAGAATGGGATTACTACAAAATGGATCCGCGCCGTATTTTTGAATTTTGGCGCGGCGGCTTTGTTTACTACGGTGGTTTTCTTTTCTGTTTCCCTGCGGCCCTGATCTATTGCCGAATTAAAAAAATCAGCTTCTTAGAATGGGCTGACTTCTTTGCGCCGCTGTTTTCACTGTCGCATGCTTTGGGCCGAATCGGCTGCTTGCTGTCAGGCTGTTGCTTCGGCCAGTACTGTGAATTGCCTTGGGCGCTGGATGGGCGTCACCCGACCGTGCTGTATTTATTTTTCGGAGAAATCGCTATTTTATTTGTGCTTTTACACTTCGAGCAAAGCAACCAGCCCCGTAAAGTGGGCCATCTGTTTGCCAAATGGATTCTTCTTCACAGCGTTTTAAGATTAAATGTCGAATATTTCCGTGATGACTTCCGCGGGCGCTTCTTTGATATCCCGCCGTTCGGAAACCTGTCGGTCTCGCAGGTGATCAGTCTTTTACTGATGCTGGGTGTGGGAATTTTCTACTATGTCCAAAGAAAAACAGGCCAAGCTAAAGAAGCCGAGCCGCTACGCCCGCCTCCACCGCCGGTTTAAGCGACGCGCGCTTTCGGTCTGCGATACGACGTCGACCGCGGATTATCAAAAGCATCCTTCAAAAACGCAATCTGCCGGTTCACCATAACACTAAACACGCGAAGTAAACTGTCATGCTTTCGGGCTTGCAGCTCAAAGCCCACAGCGGGGCCTAAAAGTTCAATGGTGTGATGGACAGCCTCGATGGTTGAATAGCATTCCGCTTTGGGTTGCTTACGCACTTGAAAGTTAGAACGCGCCGGCGGAGTAAAACAAACGCGTGGTAAAGCATTTAAGTTCTGGCTGAGACGCATGGTCTTACGGGCCGTGGCCCACGTGCCATCAATCACAAAAACCATCGGTGTTTTTTGCGGGCCGATGAGTTGCCCGAGTTTTTCTTCACCTAAACCGGTTAAGTTTAAAGACTTCTGGCCCGGATACAAAACCATAGCTTGATAGCGAGTATCGGCTAGCAGTTCATTCACTTTTTGATCTTCAGTGTAATCTTGCCCCTGAATCAGTTCAGAATTATTTAGACACAGGTGCGACATGCGACCCGTGGCAATTCGGCGCTTCCATTCTATCGGGTGAATCAGAATGACAAATTTAATTAACGGATCGAATTTTTGAATTTCAGCACAGTAACAACCGAAGCTGGGTTGCATGCACATAACACAGAGGTCTCGGGTTTTTTGTAGGTTCTGAAGATTTAAGAGACGTTGCTTCTTGTACTGCTCGATATTCATGAGTCTTATTATAAAGACTCATCTGGTTCTCACAATGAAGATTGTTTCAAGCCTGACCATTGGACAGGCTTGAAGATAATTTAAACTACTGTTTGTACGGCATTTCGCCCAAGAAGTCTTTTTTGCCGACTTCAACACCGTTGTGGCGCAAAATCGAATAAGCCGTCGTGGTATGAAAATGCATGTTCGGAATCGCGTGTTGCAGGGCAAATTCATAACCCGTTAAGTATTTACCTTCCCAACGCGGTTGCGAGATTCTTTTTTCTTCGCTGCCCACGAAGTCTTGGGCTGTAAATTGACTGAGGTAATTGATGACGCTGTCGATCCGCGCATTCAATTCAGTTAATGTGGTTTCTTTATCGTCGTGCACGGGCGCATCTTTACCCGTTAAACGTGAAGCACAAAGTTTAGTGGTATCGGTCACGATTTGAACTTGTTTCAACAACGGAAATTGATCCGGAGCCAAACGCGCATTCAATAAAACTTGCATGTCGATTTTTTTAGTTTCGGCGAAAGCCGCACCTTTGCCTAAAATAGCTTTCAAGTTTCTAAGTGTTTTGATGGATTGGGGAACGGTGATTTCGTATAACATAAAAAACTCCTTGTTTTTAAGACAAGGAGCATTCAAATCGGTTTTAATGTAACTGTCAACCTTACGATTGAGAAACCCGACAGGCAGGCACGATCAAGTGCGTCGGATTTCGAATCTATTGTTGCCTTAATTTTCGATACAATGCACTTGGCCTAGGTTTCATAGTTGCAAAAACTATCAAATTTCGGTCTTTACAAAGTATACGCAATAGCGTACACTTTATTGAGATCGAGCTTGGGGTTTTTGTGGTATACAAAATACTGAGATCGGATCTGTTTGAGAACTGGCTCACCTCTCAGAATAAAGAGACACAGGTTCGAATCCAGATACGGCTGGATCGCATCTCACTCGATGGCTATTTCGGTTCGACCGGTTTCTTTGCAGGCCTCATTGAATTAAAATGGAAATCTGGTCTTCGCGTGTATTCTGCTCGAATTGAATCCAATACAATTGTTATTTTACTAGGAGGAACTAAGCATGGACAAAGCAAAGATATCGAAAAAGCAAAAAAACTCCTTACCGACATCAAAAAAAGCTATTTTGTACGAACATAAAGTTTTAGACGAGTCTGTTCTTGACCGTGAAATGATGCGTTTCATATTAACTGAGGCGTTGATTGATGGTGATATCGAAACACTCAGAGATGTTCTCATTACCCAAATTCGACTTCACAACAAAGCCGATCTTGTTCGAAAAACCAAATTAGGCCGACAGACCTTATACGACTTAATTGAAGGAAAAAGGGAATTTAATCCCACAGTTAAAACACTGAGTTCGATTTTAAAGGCGATTGCCGCTTAATTTAATGTCGAATGGACTTTAGCAACCATTACCGGCTCTTTTAAACCCGTCTCATTCTGAAACACGCCCTAACTACGCGATAAGCCTTAATTGTTCCCGTCCAAACTTTTGACAGCTAATAATTGCACCTATTCGTTTTAAGCGCGGCACGGGCTTTGTATTGTATGAGGCTGAAGGAGTTTTTATGAAAAACTTTCTACTGTACTCAACATTATTCGCCAGTCTTTTATTTGTGGTTAACTGTGCCCCGAACAAATCGGCAAGCAACAGCAATAACGGAATAGCCACAGCTAACGGAGCTTGTCAGGCGGGCTATTACTACTCAAACGGCCAATGTTACTACGGTAGCGGCTCGACTGCAGCGAATTACTCGATGGGGAACGGCTTTTGGGCTGATAACCACACCGGTTTAACTTCACTTCAAGTCACTAACCCGACTTTAATGAAACAACTTTATAAACTTGGAATGGGTGTTTGTGACCGTGGTTCAAACAACTATGGACAAGCGAACTGTGACTACTACATTCAAGGTCAAACTGACATCGTCATTCAATTTCCAACTGATGGCGCAGCTTCACCTTCAAGTGCTCTAGTTACAATCTTTGCTTACCCACGCTATAATGCAACTTTCAACTACCAAGCCTCAACAGGTCCTTGGTGGGCGACTCTCGGTAATGCGTTACTGGGTGGTAACTACATTCCGGATCCGAAGTATTACTCAGGCGCTTACCGTAATCCGTTGCAAATTCAAATGTCAGCTTCACCGACTAATAACAACGCGGGCTTTCAAGCCAGCGGATACGGCGATGCTTGGACCGGTTACAACCAAACGCTCGTAACAATTGAAGTTTTGAGCGGCAACGTCAATAGCAGCAGCACCTTGAACTACAACTTGAAAATCGGCGGAACGACGGTTGCAACAGGCCGCATGAACCGTTGCCAAACCCTGAATTGCGGAATTTAATTAGCTCTACATGGATTCATCTTCAGCACCTGAAGTTAAATGCCCGCACTGCGGGCGTTTGACGTTATACTCACCTACCAATCCCTCACGACCGTTTTGCAGCGAACGCTGTAAGCTGATCGACCTTGGCCAGTGGGCCAGCGAAGGCTATAAAATTCCGCTTAAACAAGAGGACGGTTACACAACCGACCTCGAAAATGAGTTGGATTCTGACGCCGATGACGACTCGGTGTAGCTCTTGATCTTGCCTCGCACAAGAGTATAGTAAAGTCTCTAGGGGTTAATTAGGCCATGATTATTTCAAAGTTACGCCGGTTATTAATTGGTTCACCATTGCATAATGCCCAGTCACATCATGAGTTGATTCCTATCTGGAAAGCTTTACCGGTCCTTGCGGCCGACGCACTTTCATCTGTTGCCTATGCGACGGAAGAAATCGTTATTCCGTTAGCTTTAGCTGCGGCTACCTTTCCGTTTGCGACTCACTGGTTGTTGCCGATCGCGGGCGCCATTGTTGTTTTGATGTTTATCGTGGCGTTATCTTACCGCCAAACAATTCATGCTTATCCACAGGGTGGCGGAGCGTACATCGTTGTTAAAGAAAATCTTGGACAAAACGCAGGTTTAGTTGCTGGCGCCGCAC
>JANPAD010000509.1:0-11512 GCA_031429735.1 Bdellovibrio sp.
GATATAATCATGCACCGTAACTGTTGCGAAAAATAGCTAACCTGTGACCTGTAACAGTCCAAGTAAAAGATCTATTCGAGAGGTAAGATTTCCGGTTGGCCAGATCATTGTGTCGTAGTGGGTGTTGTAGTCTGTGGGCGCGTCGAGACCCTTGGTGGTGTTTCGGTCCTGCCAAGACCAAAGCCCTGATTTGCGCAAAGATTAAACCCACATTTGTATTAAGCAAGGATCAACAAAAACGGCCTAGTATATCAGTCAAATAAAGTTACAATTTTAGAATGAGAAATAAATTTATTTTGGTTTCAATTCTAGGTTTGTGTTTATCTAATTTAAGTTGCAAAACGAATGCAGTGAATTCAGATGTAACGGCTCGCGAACCTTCACAGGCGGTCCTAAAGACTTGGCTCGAAGGGCGCTCAACGGCTACGGTAGATCAAGTTAAAAATTTAACTGAGCTTTACAATAAAAAAGCAAAGCCATTGCAAAAAACCACAAAAGTCGCACAACCCACTTTTGAGCAAATGCAAAAAATAGCCCACTATATTGATTTTTTAAATATACCTGAAAAATTACAGAAACAAACTGTTGAAAGATTGTTAGAGTCTTCAACTCAGTTTCTATTTTGTGATAATTTAGAAGATTGGACCTGTTTACAATCAACGCCCACATTAACTCCGCTGGCTTCACACCGCATTGAGACGTCGGCTGGTTTAGGCACTGTTGTGAATGTGGCTTCACCCTTTAAAATGAATTATTTTTTTACTAAGCAGTGGTACAGAAGTCGAAAAAATCTCATTGGCGAAGCTGAAGTGGCTATTCCAGATAAACCGGCTTTAGCTGGTGAACTGAATGCCGTTCTTTCTCAACCATGGTCACGAGTATCGGCCGCCATGTATGGTATTGATGGTATTGGTGATATTGCGCCTGAAACTAAAAAAGCTAACACTTCAATGCTGCAAGTTTATCAATCGATATTAGCGCAGCCAAATTTTAGATCTGTAGTCGATATTAAAAGTATGACCAAATTGCCTGATAACAAAAGCCAACTTGTTTTTGATTACGAACCGACTCAAACAATGATTGACACCTTAAATAAAAATCAGACATTAGAATCATCACGCGTTCGGCTTGAGTACCCGTTTAATGGTGCTATTATGCACAATAAGTTTTTTGTATTTGAAAAAGACAAAAACAAGTCAGTTTGGACTGGCACAGCAAATATTAGCTTAGCGTGCATCGGTGATGAAAATTTTGCTAATATGGCTGTCTATATTCAAAATACAGAAATTGCAGATTCTTATTTAAAAGAATTTGAAGAAATGTATAATTTTGCACCTGTCGGGACAATTAAGGCCCCACAAAGCGTAGGCCGCTTTCATCGCAACAAAACCCCAAACACAAAACGCTACTTTTCATTTAGTGATGGCACTGAAGTGGCTTTGCATTTTTCACCAACAGACGATGGTGAGCATAGATCTATTTTACCCATGCTGCTTTCAGCCCGCGAAGGTGATGTGATCAGAATTTCGATGTTTGGTTCATCAGGCGTTGAGTACGTACGTGCCATTCAATACGCTGTTGCCAATGGGGCCCTCGTAAAAGTTTTTATGGATGCCGGGCAAAATTTATACTCACCAGGCTCATGGATACATAAAGACACGCTGGCAAAATTACACGGTGCAAATCCTTACGGAGCTGTTAAAGGCTCAATCGAAATTCGCTCGACCGATTGGGGTGGAATATATTACCGAAAGAATCATCATAAGTCTGCAACGCTCACGCGTAAAACTAATTCAGGCTTTTTACCTCAGGTGTTGATTGTGGGTTCTCAAAACTGGAGTGTTCCAGGCAACGACGACAATGATGAAAATATGCTCACGATCAGAAATTTAAAAAATGGTCTGACTGTTGTTAAAGATTACAACGAGCATTTTGATAAAATGCTCTGGCCCACGGGTAAAGTTGTACCTCTTGAATAGCTAAAAAAATATTAATTCGGGCCGATCATTTATTCGTCGCTCAGCAGTTTATAAAAATCAAAACTCATCACAAACGCGGTCTCGTCTTTCGATTTCGAGATGATATCGACATTGGCTTTCAGATTGGCTAACATCGACTCTTTAATTTTGGCGGCGTCGGCCACTGAAAGAGTCATGCAGGCCGAGTAGTGGAGATCTTCCGTATTCAGGAATTGTAAATTATTGATCGTATGCTGACGCCAATTGATGTGATGTTTTAAAATCAATTCGCTGTCACTATTCAGATGAACGTGCGCGTTGTTCGGCTTTAGGCGTCCGTCAACTTCTGTTAAAATTTGTATACGAATTAAAAAATCCACCATTTCACGAATTTTTTTTCGGGAAAGCTTGATTCCAGAGGCAAGTCCTTCAATCGTTTGAAACTCCTCAAGCGAAGATAAAACATGAATTGCGGCATACAGAGAATTCGAGTAAAAACGTTCACGGTCTTTTTGTGAAATCTCTTGAGTTTGGCTCAGTCGATTTTTAATTTTAAGCCGCTCATCACGCATCGTTTTGATTTTCTGATCAAACCGGCGTTTCAACTTCAAATGATGGGCCCTGTCCCGCAAAAGAAGTAGAATAAAAAACTCGCACTCGTCTTCACTGTGCTCTAAAAATTCATTAATCAACTCGGCTTGTTCTAAAGAAAATTCGGCCCGGCCTTTTAAAACTTGCGATACGTAGGTGGTGTGAACGGGGATAAACTCGGCCATTTTTTTACGTAGGCCGCTCCGCGCGCCGTCCGCGTCTAGCCTAAACTCCAGATATTCGCGGTAATTTTCAAATTCAAAGATTCTCATTTTTTACGTCTTTTCAGGTATTTACGAAGATAATAGAGTAAAACTCTATTATAAGTAACTAAATTTATAAAGATAATCTATAAATAACGCCTAAAACTTGAGAAAACTAATTGTGTTCGAAGATAAACATTATTTTAATAAGGGGATCAAATGCAAAACAGTAACATAATATTTCAAGAGTTTTCACAGGTGAGGGGATCACATATGAATTTGAAAAAAGTGCGTAAAACTATGATCGTAGCGGCGACATCGCTTTTACTTTTTTCGTGTACTAAAGAAACTAATAACTACACCACGCCGGGCGTAAATCCACCGGTGAATGGTCAAGGCACACCAACGCCACCGCCAGCTCAAGGCGACGGAACCATCAACGGCGGAGGCGGTAAGGGCGTTGCTTGTACCACCGAAGGTAAAAAATCTCTCGAGATTCTTGATTTCTATGAAGCGCGTCTTCTTTATGGTCTTGATGTTCCCGAGAATTTAAATTCTAAAGAAGAGGCCGTCGAAAAACTCGCTCAGCTTGTAGGTCGTCATTATGCCAATGCCGACACCGTTTTGGATGCAAAGTATTTTGAAGGCATCAAAAAGAAGATTGATGCGGTCGTCCTGAACAAAATTAAATTTATCAGCGCCGATAAAAAATTAAATGCGACGAATGACTCTTTTGAACCGCTGATCGGCAAGTCGTGCGAAATAGTCCAAATCGCAGTCTTCTATGACGAAAGCACTTTGTTGGTTGATAAAAGCCTATGGGACGGTCTCAACTGGACAAACCGCATTGGCCTGGTGGCACACGAACTGTTTTACTCTTTACACCGCCAAAAAGGAGCGACTAATTCGGTCATGACCCGCAAACTTGTAGGTCAGCTGTTTTCGACTGTAGGCGCTGTGGCGATTAGTGCTGGTGTACCAAAAGACCAAGACAAATCAGTTCATTGCTTACTTCAAAATCAGAGTACAAAAGCGTATGCAGCTAGCTTTGATGCCTTCGTTACCAAACGTAAAATAGATGACAATGAATACGAATCAGACGGGGTCGAATTTGTTTTCAAATCTCTTTACAAGCAACCTATTTTGTTCAGAACATCATTGTTTTTTACCGGTTGGGACCAGCAAGATCTGAAAAGTTGCTTGTATGAAGGAAAGTGCCGCCGAATTAACTCGGCCTCTTCTCCACTTTATGTAGAAAGTTATGATACCGCCAAGCAAACGGTTTACCTCAATACGCAACGGTCGCCGAGTAACTACAACCAGATAAGTCCGATAGGGCATGTGGGGCCAATTCCAATCGATCAGAAGCCTCCAACAGGTGTAGAGCCACTTCCATTGGATCCGAAACCACTCCCGGTACCTATTACTAATCCGGATGACGAGTATTATGATATCGCGCTGACCTTTACCAGCGAGGTCACCAGCCAGGAACCATCGTCTTATCTGGTCAGTTGTCACGGAGAGCTTTCTTTACACCCGGAACCACCTCAAAATAGTCCGGAGCCACCGCAGCAACCGAACCCGATGCCGGTTCAGCCGCTGCCACCATCAGACGACAACCTAATCGTTACGCCGCCTTCCGATAACGGTGTCGCTAAACCTTAGTCCGGGCTGTATCGAACTCTATCCAAAAGTCGTGTAAGTAAATCACAAATTCTGTCGATAAGTTCTCTGAAGTCACGGAGAACTTGTGCGACAAAAATGGCTGCTCTGGATACAACAATCGAAATACTTTATTTTGATACTCACACTGGGTGTTCTTAGCTGGTCATTTACATTTGATTTCACAAGAAAACTTTTAGATCCGAAACCGTTACCATTCTCGTCGTCGAATGAACAAACCGGACCGCGCACTCGTCAGTTGGCCTCAATTGCAAAAAGTGCCAAAGATATCGAAGCCACCGAATACCGCTACCTGCAGGGCCTAACCAATAAAGAAATCGTCAAAAAACTTCGCGACAATCGTCATCAATGGCTGCTGAACCGCGAAGACTACTCAAGCAGTATCGAAACCATTAAGTTCATCGATCAAAAAAGCCAGAAAAAATTACCAAAGAAATTCGCCGGCAATCCGGTGTTTCGTTTATTTGAAGATCTAACCACAAAAACGGCTGCGGTTCAGTATGAAGACCGGATCGCCTGTGACAGCGGACGACTCTTTTACGACAACCAGATTTCACAGTATCCGCAAATTAAAGATCTTTTGATTGAACGTTCGCCCAGTAGCGACGCTTTTTCGCAACAGTGCGTATTATACAGTATGCACGCGTTTCAAGTTCCGAAAAGTAATTTTGCCGTTTGTCCGGCCGCCAGCGGACCGGCGCAAGTGCCGGGTTCTAAGCCCTGTATTACGCCGCCGCTTGTGAATATGACCTACAACGCTTACATGGACATCACCAGTTGTCTTGGAATTAATCCAAAGCATTTAATGCCTAAGATTGACTTTGAAAGCGGTTATTTTCTGAATACGTTCGGTCCCGAAAAAGAGGGTGGCCTTGGCCAGCTCACGCGGACGGCTTTACTAGATGTCAATAATCAATACGACCATTACATGCAAGAAATTCAAAAGAACATGGTGAATCAAAAAGCTTGTGAAAGAGTCATGGCGTATAAAGATCTTTTGACTCAAGCGGCGGTGGGCTCTGATCAACGTTGCGCGGTCATGGGTTTACCCGAAAATCCGATCCGCAATATTTTTTATACAGTTTTGTTGAACCGAATTAATCGCGATCGCGTGAATGAACAGTTTGAAAAACTTAAATTAAAAGAAAAGCTCGAACGGGCCGGGGTTAAAAATCCGAATATCAAGTTTTTTCAGGAAATGACGGCGATGGCCGGGTACAATATTGGGGTTGGTCATGCTGTTCGAATTTTAAACAGCTATCTTGATTCACGTATTGAACAGAATTTGACTGTGACAGCCCAAGATTTTAATTTTTACAACAAAGACCAGATTGTCGATCTCGATGGACAAAAAAAGACGGAAGTCGAAGTGGCCCGCGCCTACGTGCTTTCTTCTTACATAGACCCGCTCGAAAACGACGAAAAAAATGAAATCAAAGCCAAACGACGAAAAGACTTTCCACGAGTTTGGTCGGAAGCCTTAAAGCAAAGCTTTCCGGTGTATCTGACTTTAAAAGCCAATAGCTATACGGGGCAATCACTTAACGCGTTTACAATTTACGGTTATCCGGGGTATCTCAGTCTGCTTTCAGAACGCAATCAGGGCATCCGCGAGCTTTTTACAAATTCAGATCTCAACCCTGACAGTTGCACCGATGGAGAATTTTTAAATTATGATCAGCCAAACTGACCTTCGGTATTTCCTCGAGCTTTCAAAAACTTTGCATCTGACCAGGTCGGCCGAACGCTTGGCCGTCACGCAACCGACACTCAGTCACAGTCTTAAGCGTCTTGAAAATGAAATCGGCTGCGAACTTTTTTTGCGCTCAAAAAAAGGGCTGAAGCTGACATCGGCCGGCGAAAAATTAAAACATTCAGTCGGTGATCTTATTCTCAAGTGGGAAGACATTAAGTCAACAGCGCTCAGTGAAGTTGAAACCGAACAAGGCCTCATCAAAGTCGGCTGCCATACCGCCGTAGCCCAATATGTGTTTAAAGAATTTTTGCCGGATTTTTTAAAAAGTTACCCGAAAGTGCAAATTCAGCTTGAGCACGGTTTATCCCGCCACATGACCGAACAAGTCATCAGTTCTCATCTTGATGTCGCTTTTGCCGTTAATCCTTTTGAACACGCCGATTTAATCATTAAAGAAATCTGTCAAGATGAAATGTCTTTATGGCGGGCTAAAAATTGCCAGAATCACGACGTCCTCTTTCTGGAATCAAATCTGGTACAGTCTCAAAGCATCATGTCGCGTTTACAGAAAAAAGGTTTTAATTTTAATCGCGTAATTGAATCAACTAGTCTTGAGGTCATTTCCAATATGGTGGTTAACGGTGTAGGGTACGGAATTGTACCTGAAAGAGTTGTACGCCAGTTCGAACAATCTAAAATCGAAAAAGTAAAAGAGTCACCTGTTTTTAATGACCGGATTTGTCTGGTCTATAAAAGCGAATTCCGCAAGTTGAAGCGCGGTGAAGTTTTTCTTAAATCCGTAAAAGAAAAGTTCGAAAAGATTTAGTTCGTTCAAAGCCGGATATTAAAAGTCGCAACCGGCCACAGCTCGTCTTCTGCTTGAACTAGCTCGGTCATCAGTTCGTTTTGCATTTGGCGGTCAAGTTTTTGAAAAATCTGATCCACGTCGTTGAGTGGATCACCCGCAAAATACATCTGGGTAATTAAAGGCGTATGCGAAACGTGTGAAATTTTAAAATGAATATGGGGTGGGCGGTCCCAGCCGGTTTCGGCCGGATAGACGCCGGGTCTAACAGTTCTGAATCTGTATTGGCCCTTTTCATTGGTTAGGGATCGTCCCCAATACTGAAAATGCGGGTCAAATTCAGCGGTGTTTGTATCTTCTGAATGATGATATCGCCCGGAGTGGCAAGCCTGCCAAATTTCAACCAGCGCTTGCTCGACCGGCCGGTCGAATTGATCGCGCACGACACCCTCTACCCAAATAATCTGCCCCTTCGCCAGCTCCGCGTCCGTAGGCGATAAAACCAAATCCGCGTTCGGCTGTCTCGTGCCCTTTTCAGGGTAGAAAGGCCCGGAAGGCTGCGACGGAGTGGCCCGCTGTGAAGGTGCTGCCGAATTTTCAGCTGGGGTCGTTTCGAATGTGTGCATAAGGCTCCCTGATAACGGCTAATCTAATGCATGATTTAAAATTAAAATAATGAATTGTAATAATTAGAATGATTCACATATTTAATGTTACAGCATAAAAACAGAGTTAGCCTTGACGCTGCCGTTTGTTGACAGCAAGAGCTGCTTCGCGGATGACTTCGCTCATGGTGGGGTGCGAGTGGAAGCTTCTTGCGAGGTCTTCGCTTGAGCCGCCGAATTCCATAGCCACGATGATTTCGCCCAGCATTTCGGATGCGTTTGCTGCCACGATGTGGCCGCCGATGATTTTGTCTGTGCGTTTATCGGTTACGATTTTGACAAAACCTTCGGTTGTTCCGCGGGCTTTGGCGCGCGCGTTGGCCACGAATAAAAATTTACCGGTTGCGGTTTCGATTCCAGCCGCTTTCGCTTGGTCTTCGGTTAAACCTACTGAGGCGATTTCGGGGTGAGTGTAAATCACGGATGGAACTGTGTCGTAGTTGACGTGACCATGCCCGGTGGCGATGATCTCAGCTACGGCTACGCCTTCTTCTTCGGCTTTGTGGGCCAGCATCGGGCCGACTGTCACGTCGCCGATTGCAAAAATATTGGCCGCTGCGGTCTGGTATTGATGATTGATTTTTACGCGGCCGCGTTCATCTTTTTCGATACCCACGTTTTCAAGTCCAAGACCGTCTGTAAACGGTTTGCGTCCGGTAGAAACTAAAACGACATCACCTTGAATTGAAGCTTTCTTGCCGTCATTGAGGCTTTCATAGTCAAGCTCGACACGACCGCCTACAGAGCGCGAACCGGTCACTTTCGTCGACGTCATAAAATTCATGCCTACTTTTTTCATCGAGCGAACTAAGGTGTTGACGCAATCCTGATCCATCATGGCGCAGATTTTATCTGCGAATTCAATGACAGTTACTTTCGTACCTAAGCGTGCCCAAACCGAACCCATTTCAAGGCCGATCACGCCGCCACCAACAACCAGCATTTCTTTCGGAACAAAATCCAAAGCTAAGGCGCCGGTTGAAGAAAGAATTGTTTTTTCATCAAATTTCAAAAAAGGTAACTCAACCGGTACTGATCCAGTCGCAATCATAATGTTCTTCGCACCGATTTGAACTTTGGTGCCGTTAGCATCGGTGACTTCAACAGTGTTGGCGTTGATAATTTTGCCATAACCTTTAATGCCGGTGATTTTATTTTTCTTGAACAAAAACTCGATACCGCCGGTGAGATCGCTGACAATTTTGCTTTTACGCGCCATCATTTGCGTTAAGTCCAGCTTGACGGTTTCTAGTTTAATACCGTGAGCGGCAAAGTCGTGCAGCGCCTCATGATAGTATTCAGAACTCTGCAACAGAGCTTTGGACGGAATGCAGCCCACGTTCAAACAAGTGCCACCGTAAGTTTTATCTTTTTCGATGACAGCCGTTTTCAAACCCAATTGGGCAGCACGAATCGCGCCGACGTAACCACCGGGACCTGAGCCGATCACAACTAAATCAAATTCATCCATCATTTTCTCCGTCGCACTACGAATGCGGTAATCTCTTTTGTTGAAGCCTCATAACGGCATTACGCACGATTGCACGTGGCATGAAGCTGTTACCCACTGTTAATATGTAGTTCATGAGACCGTGAACGGCTACAGCCTTGCCGCTCATCAGAGTTTTGTATCCGTACTGGGCTACTTGCTTTGAAGTCGGGATATGTAGAATTTTAAGTAATTTGATATCCTGAATATTGGCCACCGCTTGAAAGCCTGAAGTTGTCGGACCGGGACACAGAGCCGTCACAGTCACACCGGTGCCTTGAAGCTCTTCATACAAGCCTTCGCTGAACGACAGTACGTACGCTTTTGTCGCGTAGTACACGCTCATCAGCGGGCCGGGTTGAAACGCAGCCGTGCTCGCCACATTTAAAATGCGGCCACGGCCTGACTTCAGCATGTCCGGTAAAAACAGGTGAGTGAGTTTTGTCAAAGTGAGGATGTTCAAAACAATCATATCTTCATTGCGACTCAGATCTGTATCAGCAAATAAGCCGTGGTCGCCGAAGCCGGCATTATTAACTAGAATATCGACTTTTAGATTTTTTTCTTTAACGATTTTGTAAAGCTGATCCGCCGAATTGGGGCGCGAAAGATCAAGGCTAATCACTTCGACTTTGATTTTATATTTGTTTTCAAGTTCGGTCTTGAGTTCTGTGAGCTTGCCAGTCGAGCGTGCTACCAAAATAAGAGGGTGCTTGTTCATGGCAAATTCGTACGCGAGTTCAAAACCAATTCCTGAAGAAGCTCCGGTAAGAAGGGTGTAATCCAAACTACACCTCAATCAATAAACGTTCAGGGTCTTCAACGCCTTCTTTAATTTTCACTAAGAAGCTAACGGCTTCTTTACCGTCAACAATACGATGATCATAGGAAAGAGCCACGTACATCATCGGGCGAATCTCTACTTTTCCGTTAATTGCAACCACGCGGTCTTCAACTTTATGTAAGCCTAAAATCGCACTTTGCGGCGGATTCAAAATCGGAGTTGAAAGAAGCGAACCGAAAACGCCACCGTTGGTGATCGAGAAAGTACCACCGCCCAAATCGTCCGGCGTAATCTTACCGTCACGGCCCTTGAGGGCTAAATCGCGAATGGCCGTTTCAATGCCCGCGACTGAGTACTGATCTGCATCCTTAACATTCGGAACCATCAAGCCACGTTCGGTCGAAACTGCAATGCCGATGTTGTAGTAGTTATGATATTCAACTTCGTTGCCGTCAATCCACGCGTTCACCACAGGGTAAGCTTTCAAAGCTTCAATGACCGCTTTAACAAAAAATCCGTTGAAGCCCAAGTTCACGCCGTATTTTTCTTTGAATTTATCTTTATATTTTGCACGCAGCTCAATAATTTTAGACATATCGACTTCATTGAAGGTTGTTAAGATCGCAGCCGTATGCTGCGCCTGAACCAAGCGTTCAGCAATGCGTTTACGAATACCGGTCATCGGCACACGCTTAATGTCGCCTTGTTTTGAAGGGCCACGCATCACCGGAGTTTGTGCCGGCGCCTTGGCCGTTTGTTCAACAGTTTTAGGAGTGCCGGCCGGAGCTGATTGCGATTGTGAAGCCGCATGCGCAGGTTGTTGAGCATTCGAAACATCCGCTTTTGTAAGGCGCCCGCCGAGGCCCGTGCCCTGAACGGTTGAAGGATCAATGCCTTTTTCGTTCACCACGCGTTGAACTGCTGGGGAAAGATGAGTTTGTAGATCAGGGTGAGTCGAACGTCCGTTCGAAGCGGCCGCCGCAGACTGAGTTTGCGCAGCCGGTGCTGGCGTCGAAGTCGTAGCTTTTGCATCGGTATCAATCGAACCAACTGTGGCGCCAATCAATACCGTATCGCCGGCTTGAGCCGTGGTGGTCAGCAAACCATCCTTTTCAGCCACAACTTCAACTGAAGCTTTGTCGGTTTCAAGTAACATGATGACGTCATTCATTTTAACGAATTCGCCGGATTTTTTTGCCCAACTTCCGATGACAGCTTCTGTGATTGACTCGCCGACCGCAGGTACTTTTACATCTAGTTTCATGTTGATATCCTTTTCTTAAAACTTAAAAGCCAAAAACTTTTACAAAAACTTAACTGTTATACTTTAAAAATGCTAAACCTTAAAAACATCCGCTACGATCTGTGCTTGTTCAGCTTTGTGACGGTAAATTGAACCCGTCGCAGGCGATGAACGCTCTGGGCGGCCAACGTATGTTAAATTGACTTTCAAATTCATCTGCGAAATCAGGTCAACAAACTTGAAGTAAACATACGAGAACGATCCCATGTTTTTAGGTTCTTCCTGTGTCCAAACGATTTGCTTCAGATTTGAGTACTGCTTCAGAACTTCCTGAACACGGTGAGCGGGAAACGGCGCAATCTGTTCAAGACGCACTAAGGCCGTTTTTGTGTCGC
>JANPAD010000510.1:0-6102 GCA_031429735.1 Bdellovibrio sp.
GACGAACGAGCCGTCTGAGAAAACCGCACCGTTTAAAGCGGCGTAGAAGTTATCTGACGCCGGTACCACCGAGCCTAGGTACTTTTTAACAAGCTCCGGGTGTTTTTTAACAGCTTCAGAAATAGAGCAGAAAATCACACCGACTTTATCAAGCTCTTCATTATGAGTGGTTGCGATGCTGACCGAATCAAAAACCACATCGACGGCAATTCCTGAAATACGCTTTTGTTCAGTTAACGGAATACCCAGACGTTCAAAGGTTTTAATCAACTCAGGGTCGATTTCATCCATTGAACCAGGAGCTTCTTTTTTGGCCTTGGGTGCGGCGTAGTAAGTTAAAGCTTGAAAATCAATTTTGGGATATGTGACCGAAGCCCAAGTGGGTTCGGTCAAGGTCAGCCAATGACGGTACGACTTCAGCCGGTAATCCAACAGCCATTCAGGTTCGTCTTTTTTCTGCGAAATCAACCGAATGACGTCTTCACTGAGGCCTTTGGGGAAGTCTTCGGTTTCGATGTCGGTGCTAAAGCCGTATTTGTATTCGTAGGTGTCAGACATTCAAAACCTCGTCGAGAGAAAGCGATTTATAGAAATCTTGAACTTTTTTATTCAGATGGTTGATGGGGCTGATGATGTTGCAAGTCGGAGAGGTTTCACAAAGCTCTTCAGTGCCGAGGCATTTTGTTAAAATGGTGTGGCCCTCAAGCATTTCAGATAAGTCGTGCATCGACACTTCAGTGAGTGGGCGAGCCAGCGTGTAACCGCCCCCCATGCCGTACTCAGCTTTTAAAAGACCGCGTGAAGAAAGCGCCTGAAGCACGCGAGCGGTGACTTCAAACGGAATGTGCACTTGGTCCGCGACCTCTTTAGCCGAAACCAAACGCCCCTGGGGCTGCTGTGTAATCAACCGCAAAGCCATCAAAGCGTATTCCATTTTTTTATTCATCTTGTTCATAAAAATACCTATAAAAACATATATTTATATAATAATTAGATTAACCTAGTTATTATATTTTAATATACGTTAAAAAAAGTCGTATATCCAGAGAAGGCAAATTATATGAGTTCGAAATGAAAAGCAAATGAAAATGAGAGCGGCCTTGAAGTGAGCCCTCAGCCCGCTTCAAGACTCAACAACCTTAAGATTATATTTCTTCTTTACCCTACAAACCATACACGTTGGCGGGCTCAGCAATTAAGACAACAGATCTAAAAGCTCGTTTAAGACTTTAAGTGCCAGCAAAACTAGACTTAAAAAGACTTTAGAGCGCTTGAGAAAACGACGATATTTACCACGGGTGTGTGGAAAATTCGGCATACGGACCTCCTATCGTTGATTGAAGGTTGGTGTGCCCATAAAGCGAAACTGAGGAACTCAGTTTCGCTTTATGCATTTTGTTGACCCGAATAAACAAACTCAACAAGCTTAAGACATGTCAAAATTTCAAATGCTTCAACCTGCACTTGCTCTAGTTGTTTGGACATTATTTATTTGGGTTTGGATGTACGCGACCCACCTACCTGCAGTTTTTAAAACCCGTCCGAACTTTCATAAAATTAAAACAGGCCAACAACTGCGCCAAGTGCTTCCCGATAGAATCAATTGGGTTGCGGATAACTACAATCACCTGCATGAACAGCCTACAGTGTTTTATGTTCTTTGTGTTTTGCTCTATTTGGTTAACTCTGAAACGAGCTGGGGCCTGACCCTAGCTTGGACCTACGTGGGCTTGCGGATGGCCCATAGTCTTTGGCAGATCTTTATCAATTATGTGCAGGTACGGTTTGTTTTATTTTGCCTCAGCAGCCTTTCTTTAATTTTAATGTGCTCGGTGGCCGCTATGGCACTTTGGGCGACTTAGGTTTTTTGATTAATACCGTCATAACTTTCAAGCAACTTATTCATATGCCGAAACCAAAGTTTCGGAAATAGCGCCAGCAAAATCATGCCCGGATAACCCGACGGAAGTTGCGGGGCTTCTTCTTGATGTTTTAAAACAGTATAGGGCAAATTGGCGGCCGCATGATGGTCTGAATGGCGCTGCAAATTAAAAAGCAAAAGACTTGAAAACAGATGCGACGAATTCCATGAATGCTCAACTCGCACTTTTTCATACCGCCCATTTTGTAGTTTTTGACGAGTTAAACCATAGTGCTCAACATAATTCACCAGCTCCAATAAAAGTATGGCCACCCCTGACTGAATAATAAAAAACAATAAGCCATTAAAGTTAAAAAAGACATATATCAAGACCGTCATAACAACAGAATACAACAGGCCCCTTATGACTGCTATTTTATCAATAGATAAGGCGTGTAAAAAACTGCCTATCAAAGTTCGAGGTAAAAACTGGTAAACTGATTCATTGCGCCGAGCACTGGCGGGGTCATCCATTGTTGCCACTTGAAAGTGATGCCCTCGCACATGTTCGACTGCAAAATGACAGTACCAAACTGATGACAGCAAGACATTTGCAAAAAACCGATGAATTTTGGTTTGTTTATGACAAAGCTCATGGGCCACTGTAATTCCTAAGCCACCGGTGTATAATCCGACTACCACTCCTAATATAACAACTTGTAAAACCGAATTTTTTTGAGCTGAGAAAAGTGCGAGACTTAAAACAACAAAATGGGTGATCACATACAAGTAAACAGCCCAAGTCCAAATTTTTGCATTTTTCCAGGATTGCTCTTCATTCAGTGTCGGATTACGCTTTTGCACGCCCAAAATATAATCGAGAAGCGGAATAAATAGAAAAACAAAAATAATCGGAAATCCAGTGTAGGGGTACCCTGCCACGATCGACACGATGGTCACTAACGTAAAAACTAGAAAAGTGAAAAAAGCCTGGGGCTGCATATGACTATGATACCACAATTTCCATTTTTGAGATTCAAATTGATTCAATTTGAATCGCCTTTGAGCTACTATCTATTGAAAGTGGAGTTTTTAATTCGATGAAATTTTACTTACTGATTGCTGTTATTCTTCAGGTTGTTTGGGGATTAGTCCCGAGCGCTTCTCAATTTGTTATTGATGAAATTCCGGTTGAACTTTACATCGCTCTTCGTTGGAGTATTTCAGGTTTTATCTTTGCAATTTACCTTTTCCTAACAAAATCTTGGCAGAAGATTTCGCTGAGCGATTTTTTATGGGTGGCATTTTTAGGTGTTCTTGGCTACGGCTTGGCCTCACTGGGTACACTTTATGGCCTTAAAGTGGGTGGCGTTTCTAATTTTGGATTGATGAGTTCTCTTGGGCCCGTCATCAGCTCGGTCGCAGCTATTTTTATACTCAAGGAAAAACCAAATCGATTATTTTACTTTGCTTTGCCAGTGGTGGTTTTAGGACTTGTTTGTTTGATCTACGGCAAATTTGAAGTATCGACTTTGAGGATCGCTGGCTTAAGCGCGATGCTCATTCTCGGAGGATACACTCTTGAGGCCATTGTTTTTGTGTCATCGAAACGATTTAAACCCAAAATGTCGACGTTTCAATATTTAGCCATCGCGCAGGGCTCGACAGCTATCGTTCTCTGGTTTTCGCAAGCTGCTTTCTTTCATCAGACTTCAGAAATTCAAAACCTCAGATGGCACGGCATTTTAGCCGCAAGCTTTGTTTCAATCGTCGCCTGCGTTTTTTGCTATGCTGTTTTGTATTGGCTATTAAACCATATCGATGGTCATCGACTAGCCCTGTTTGAGGGGCTCCATGCACTTTCATCGACGGCCTTTGGCTATTTAATTTTTCGTGAGCCCCTGAGGCCACTCATGTTGATCGGTGGGCTGTTTATTTTAGCCGGACTTGTGGCAGGAAATTGGCCTAAATCAACCCAAATCGATGGCGACCAATGAGCAATTGCATAGCAGATGTTGTGGCCTTTGGATCATTGAAATAAGCTAAGCTGTAGGCTATAAATATTCGAAAAGTAGGTCTATTTTTGTTTGCTCTCATCGTCATTATTAATTGTCTCATCTTAAACGCGGTACTTTCATGTATTGAGATGGCCTTTGTTACGGTTTCAAAACCGCACTTAAGAAAATTAGCGGCCGACGGAGACAAACTGGCCCAGAAAGTTTTAAAACTTCGGGCCAATCCTGAACGTGTTCTCTCAGTTTTACAAATTGGCATTACTTTGGTTGGAGCTGTTTCAGCGGCCGTGGGTGGCGCAGGGGCTGAAGAGTCCCTAAGTCCTCATTTTCAAAAGTTCTTTAATATTTCTGTCAACTCTTCGCAAACTTTAGCCATTATAGCCGTTGTCATCCCATTAACATATTTTTCTGTCGTCATCGGTGAACTTGTCCCGAAAACCTTGGCTTTAAGATTTCCAATGAGATTAGCCAAACTTGGTAGTGTTTTTCTGATTATTCTTGATAAATTATTTTCACCCATTGTTTACTTGCTCGAACTATCAACAAAATTAATTATTGCACCTTTTTTAAAATTGATGGGGACCGAGACGGCCCTCGAGCAAACGTCATCGATCGATATTGAAGACCTCTCGGACTCGCATAAGCAGTACGTATTCAATTTGATTGCTGTCGATAAGCGAAAAGTGAAAGACATCTTACTGCCCTGGGATGCGGTAACTCAAATTGAAAAAAGCGCGCACCAAACGGAAGTGATGGCGCTCATTCGTTCGACTCGTCATACGCGAATACCCGTTGTTGAAAATGAACTTCCGGTAGGACTATTACATGCGAAAGAATTTATTTCAGAAATCGAAATCTCAAAAATGAACTGGAACGAACTGATACGACCATTAATCTACTTTAATTCAGAAGAACCAATTTTGAGCGCACTTAAAATTCTACAAAGTAAAAAAAGTCATATGGCTATCGTTAAAAAACAAAATAAAATTTTAGGTATCGTCACATTAGAAGATATCTTTGAAGAGGTGGTCGGTGATATTTATGATGAAGACGACAACCCGTCTGTTCTGTTGTCATCGAATTCAAAAATTAGAACGATGAATTTACCGAATACATAAAGGTTCCTTGTTTGAACATCACCTTTTTTGTACACAGACCTATCTTAAATTTTAATGCGCATAGTGGTCGCTATGGATTTATGGGCGATTTGGATTTTTTGATCAACAGGTAAATGAAAAAGGCAATGTTCACAATCGGCACCAGTGATAAAACTACCCATAATGGGCTTTTACCGGCATCACGCAAGCGTCGGGCGACGACTGCCATTAAAGGTATACAAAGTGCAACAAAAATTAAAAGAGCGGGGCCAAGCCAAACAATTAATTCCGCTTTATCTGCGTCACTCGCCGGCTTGGATAACCAAACCCTGTCACTTATGTAGTTTGATAACAGAATGTACGTAATGGCATAGGGCCCGTATTCCGAACGGCTCGCGGTGCCACTGAATGTTAAAAACTTTTGCAGGCAAGTTTTGATTGAATAAAAATACCAATTTTGACCTTCAGGAATTTCACTTTCAAGAAACGGTCTTCTCGCAGCTGAAATAGAGGCCGCTGAAATAGGAGCGTTTCTTGGTTCAGTCCGATGATTAATTTCAACCACAGGTTCCGGCCTAAGCTCAGGTTCAAGCTCTTCAATGACGTCAGCTTTGATCGGTTCGTTGTAAAATGGCGCCAAGGTTTCGACATGCTTTTTGTAATCAGATTCGGATATTTCGAAGAGAATTGCCTGAGGAGTATTTAAACCTTGAAAGACTGTCTTAGAATAAGCTAAGTCTTCACCTTGAATCCTGCTCGTTTGCTTGATCTTAAACGATTCAAGAATTTCTACGAGGGCTTCAAGCTCAGCTGCATTTTTCGCAATCAGTTCAACGGTACTCATAAGATAAAAGGTATCATATCGAATTTATAAGATATAGAAGGGTTTTTTGAATAATTTAGCCTATTCTGTAAGCTTTTCAGGTGTGTCGAAAAAGTCTTCACTTAGATAAATCGCCAAGTTAGAACCCTCTTACAACTAAATCAGGGGGTTTAATGAAACGTTTTATTTTGACCACAGTATTACTGACCACTTTGGCCACAACAGCTCACGCGTTGAGCGAGGCCGAGATCGCGACACTGCAGGAAAACTCGATTGCGACTATTCAAGTCGTTGACGTAACGGATG
>JANPAD010000511.1:0-3840 GCA_031429735.1 Bdellovibrio sp.
ATCTCGGCCGGCTAATACCTTATAGCAAACCGCGCGTTCTTTGGCTTCGCGTGGGTACGGGTAATTTGAATGATAAATTTTGAAGTTTTCATCAATTACATGCGTGTAGCCTGAAAATGATTTAAATGTGTTTTTCCACCGGTTAACAACCAATTCAATTTCTTTTTCAATCAACCAACGGTCAAGATAGAGACTTAAAACTGCCAAACGTTCGTTAAAATAGCTCTGTATTTTTTCGGTTTCAATCTGATGGTCGACGACTTCAATAAATAGATAAGTCGGACGCGAGTTTTCCGGCAGCAACCAGCGTAAGATGGATCCGACCGGTCGCCCCCAGGCGACAGCCAACTGTTTCGAAATCTGATTCGAGTTAAAATCGACTTGTGTAGAAATAGAGGATTCTTCACGGCCGTTAAAATAAGTCAGTTTAGCTTTGTTCAGCGAATGCACATAGCCAAAGCCCAGCGTGTACACTCGTCCGAATTTTTTCAGATCCTTCCAAATAAACCGAAAAAGCTTTTCAGGAAAATCATCACTAATGGATTCAGACTGTATAAAGTCTAAAAAATGCAGAAGACTTTTTTCATTTTGATTTTTTTCAACCTCTTCATGGTGGGTCAATTCAAGAGATTGAATTTTCTGGTCACTTTCAGATTTAAGGCTCTGATTCAATTGCTCGAGGTCTTTACGTTTTTTCTGGATGTCGGTGCGGATATGTTCGATCTGGGCTTTGCGTGTCAGATCCATTTTAATTTGGTGCAGATAGACGCTGATTTGGTCTAATTTATTTTCGGAAACAACGTAAGTTTGTTTTTGGCGGGTTGATTCGACCACAGTTCGCGGATCAAGCGGAGCATTAACCACCGCAATCCGGCGCACCGGTTTAAAGTGAACTTCAGATTCGGATTGCTCTAGGAATTTAAAGTCGCCGATCAGAACTTCGGTCGCGGCTTGGTGAGACACCGAAACAAAATAGTCTTCGCTATTCTTATTGAGTTCAGCAATAAGCGGTTCAATTTGCTTTTGATAGAGGGGCTGAACTTGAATCAACACCCTCAAACGATATCATGAAAGGGCTGTATCTTGTAAATGCTTTTCTGAAGCTTACAATCTCAGTTGCTGAATATGTGCATTGTCCGGGTTAAACAACCGCATTTTGTCGAGCTCAAATCCGGCGCGCCCAAGCTGACCGTTCTCTTGCAGCATTTGAACGTAAGACAGTTGCAAATCTTCGTCAAAATCGCTGTTCATAAGATAAAAATCGACTTTGCCGATGACTTCTTCCGAAGTCGACGGATGCGGATGATGCCATTTCATCATAAGCTTCAGCGCGACCGAGTTAAGTGGGTTTGCATCAAGTGCTTTTTCAACGTTGGCCAACGCCAGCTCGCGATCGCCCATGTCTTCATGCAACAACGCTAAACTGATCCAGGCCTGTTCATTATTCGCATTGATTTCAACGGCACGACGAAACATCATCAGCGCCTCATCTTTTTGGTCGCGGGCTAAACAAACCAGTCCGCTACCCCAGACCATGACGTCATCAAGCGGCGCAAGTTGACGATACGCCGTCAATACTTCTTCAACACCTTCGTAATCACTGAATTCAAGATAGATCTTTGTCAGTATGCGGGTCATGTAGCGCGCTTCAACGATACTTAATTCGGCGTCTTGTAAACGTAAACCTATATCAAGGGCTTCGTTCAAGCGGCCCTCAACATAAAGTGCCGACATGAGATCAAGCTGTGCTCCGCTGCTTGTCGTTTTATCTGCAATAACCGCCAGAGTCTTTATTTGACCGGCCAAATCACCCAGCATTTTTTGGGTGTGACCCAAAAGATTAAGATAATTCAAATCATGGCTCATTTCGTTTGAAACCGAAACAAGGCGCTTCATGGCTTGTGAGTATTTTTTAGTTTGTAAATCTTGTTGAACAAGACCTAAGACTGAATCGTGCTGTGGCATCATGCCCTCCGAAAAAACGCGGCTCATAATAAGTCGCATTTTTTATAAGAGCAATGAAAGTGCCAAGCTTAAAATAATTTAATTTGCTTATAAAAGAACTTTTACGTGATTACGATGACAGCCAGTCAAATATCTGACTGGCTGGTCGAGTAATACTATTTACGCAATCCTACGCAACGTTAGCTTTGTAGCCGTTCAAAGCCTTACGGGCCTTTGAAATATCTTTCAATTCGCGGATAATTTGCGACTTGGCGTCGTCGATTAATCCAAGAACGATGATATCTTGCTCAAGAATTCTTGAAACAAACGCCTCTTTTGCTCGCAAAGCAGAGCGAATTTCGGTTTTTTCAGCATCTGCAAAAACTCCCGACATCTCTTTGTGCAAACCGTGAGCTTTGAAAACTTCAGCATCGATATATTTAATAATTTTCAGCAGATCTTCACGCTGATTATAAAAATTTTCAATCTGATCAAATAATCCGGCTTCTAAACGAGCAATTTGCGCTTCATTCAGGCTGTAGAATTTTTCTAGAAAGTGGTTTTTCTCGTTTAATAACTGAACTAAGCGAATCATGCGGCTCCCCCTTTGGTTTCATTAACTTTCTTCATTTGTTCGATCGCGCCCTTCCATCCTTCATAGAGGTTTTCGAGAATCTTCAAGTTTGACTTGAGTGGCTCGGCTTCCCCTTTAATGTTGGCTTTTGTATACTGCTCTATCATAAACACATAGAGTTGCTCCAACTGGGCTGCTAATTCGCCTCCAACTTTGTGGTCCAGCGTTGCCTGCAGCTCGATCACTATATCTAGTGCCCGAATAATGTTGGTACCGCGCTCTGCGATCTTCTTTTCATCGATGGCCTGGATTGCAAGTTTTGTGAACTTGATCGCCGCCTCATAAAGCATCAGCAGGATTTGTTCCCGACTGGCACTTAAGACCGATGCTTGTTTGTAACGGTTATACGGATTCGCCATTAACCTTTACCTCCCATTACGCCTTGTGCTGCCGCTCCCTGCCCCTGAATCTTCGACATTGCTTCCTCCATCTTTGCAAACTGGTTTCTTAACTGCTCTTCTCTTTTTGCTAAACTTGCTTCTTTTCGTTCAATACGTTTGCCGATTTCATCTGCACGGCTCTGCATCGATTTTTTACGGCCCGTCACCACGCCAGCTTGACTGTCCGTCATTTGCTGGATTTTGTTTTTCATGTTGGTGATAAAACCGGTCTTCTGTAAATCACCGCGCAAAAACTCAATCACTTCCTTCGGTTGTGCATTAACGGCTTTTGTGAATTTATCCTGATTAAATGTCAGTGTTCCATTACGGTTGAACTCAATACCCAACTCGATGATACGACGGTATTTGCTGTCGGTTTGCTGACTATCCTGAATAATTTCACGTAAACGGCTTTGCGCTGAACGGAGCATGCTTTCACCGCCCAAAGGGCCTAAGCGTTGCATTCCGTTGGGCCCCGGCGTCAGCTTGTTCTGATCTTGGATAAACCCTAAAGCCGAATTGTAAGCATCAACGAACGATTTTACTTTGCCCGAGATCACATCGTAGTTTTCAGTCACATTGATTCGCACCGGCTGGCCCGGCTGAGCTCTTTTTAAATCCAGAGTCAGGCCCGGAATTAGGTCGGTAATCATATTTTCGGCTGTTTCGAATTCGTGACCATCCAATTTAAATTTGGCGTTAGTTGCTTTGTTTTGTTTGGCGAACTGAAAATCTTGTTTACCGTCCAACAGGTAAACCGTCGGAAACTTCACTTCATTGTCATCGCCCGTTTTAAGACCGGCAATTTCAAGTTTGAAGCTGTCTTCTTTGTCACTGCGGTCATTCACTATTGTCGCGCGAACACCAATACCGGCACCGTTA
>JANPAD010000512.1:0-2145 GCA_031429735.1 Bdellovibrio sp.
CCTGGAGTTTGCCACTCAGGCCCCAAACGAATCGCATCAACCGGACAAGCTTCTTCACAAAAACCGCAGAACACGCAGCGAAGCATGTCGATTTCATATGCGATCGGAAACTTTTCAACTTGAGCATCTTGATGTTCGCTAGCTGTAATTTTAATACAATCAGCGGGGCAATTCGTCGCGCACAACATACACGCCGTACAACGAATAGCTCCATCTTTTTTAACCGTCAAAACATGATTACCTTTAAAACGCGCAGAGTATTCATACTTTTCTTCGGGATAGTTCAAGGTTAGCATTTGTTTTTTGTTGAGCAAGTTCTTCACCAAATGCTTCATCGTAATAACCATGCCGCCGATCACGCCAGGCAGGTACCAGATGTTTTTATTTTCGCGGGTAATATTAGTCGTATTTGCCATATTTTTACCTCTCACCTGTTTTTACAGACGGCCCTTTGTGTAGTTGAATTCGTTTTTCTTACGCTGCTCAAGTGTAACTTGATCTTTGCGCGTATTTGAAACGGCGGTGAATAAGTTTCTGTCGCTAACAGTTTGAATACGTGGACTTTCACCGGCCAGAAGTTGCGCCAGCTCAATTGCGTTCAACGCCTCGTTGACAACGATGGTCGCTTTTTTGAATTTTTGCGGCAGACCTGCGTAGTTAACGAAGGTGCCTTCTTTTTCAATGTACGATTTCATCGGAATAACAGTCGCCGCTTTCAATGACTTACAATCGTTCAATGAAGGGATTTTCACCGAAGTGGCGTAAGTCAGTTGAGCTGCCTGCGCGAACAATTCAATTTTTTGGTTGATGTCTTTGTAGCCTGCTAAGTTCTCAGGGCCGACCACAACCAAGTGTTTAATTTTGCCTGACTTCAAAGAAGCTTCAAGATCTGCCCACTTTGTATTGATACCATAGCTTTCAAAAGCCTGTTTCAAACCGGCTGTGTTCGGGTTTTTATCTCCGCGAAGCAAAATGCCGTCGAATTCGTTAGCCTGGGCTTCTTGCGGCCACCAGTGATAAACATTTTTAGTTTTAAAAGTGTTCACGAATGTATTGAGCAATGCATCGTATTCTTCAACCGTGTTTTGACCGGTTAAAACCAGCGCGATTTCTTCGGCTTTTGTATCTTTCAGCAGAATCGCCGCATCTTGAGCCCCTACACCGGCATGCAGTTCATCATGCCAATTGCCATTTGCATATTTAGACGATTTCAAAAGTCGGTTCTCTTTATTAACAAATTTATAAAGATCACGGCCTTCGTCACACATCCAGTGACCGTTGACTTCAGCGTTGTATTTCGGTTTAACACGGAAAAGACCTTCTTTATTGAAGTAAACTTTTACGTTACAGCCCGTTGAGCAACCATTACAAACCGTTTCAGACTCTTTGAGGTACCAAACGCGTTGCTTGAAACGGAAATCTTTAGAAGTCAGTGCGCCCACCGGGCAGATATCCACAGTGTTCAAAGAGTATTTATTGTCGAGCAGTTTGCCGTCGTGCGTGCCGATTTCAGCATGGTCACCACGGTTAAAAATACCCAGCTCATGTGTTTTAGAAACTTCATCAGTAAAGCGAACACAGCGCGAACACAAAATGCAACGCTCAGAATCCAGAACCACTGTTGGTCCTAGGTCGACCACTTTGCGTTTTTTCTGTTTTCTTTCAGCCATTTCAGGATTGTATTTGCCGTACTCCATATACTGATCTTGCAAACCGCACTCGCCGGCCTGGTCACAGATCGGACAGTCAAGCGGATGGTTGATCAAATGAAAGTCCAAGCCCCATTTGACTGAGTCTTTAACTTTTTCAGAGGTGTTGTTCACTTTCATGCCGTCAGTCACCATCGTGTTACAAGCGATCTGTACACGCGGATTTCCTTCAATCTCAACCATGCAAAGGCGGCAAACGCCCGCAATACTAAGACCCGGATGCCAGCAGTAATGGGCAATACGCTGAGCATTTTCAGTCATCGCCTGGATGATTGAAGTGCCCGGCTTAACTTCCATTTCAACACCGTTGATGGTGCATTTAAGCATTTTAATGTCCGACATGAGCGTCTCCTCGTGCTTGGAAGGCCGTGCCTTTTACTTTTGATTTGCCTTCGCGAACAAAGTATTCAAATTCGTCTCTGAATTTAGTCACGAA
>JANPAD010000513.1:0-6357 GCA_031429735.1 Bdellovibrio sp.
ATTTTGCGCAAAATCGCCGAAAATCAGGTTGACAGCCTCGGTGATATCAGCACCTTGGCCGACCCAAACGTGGTAAAAGACCTTGTCGAAAACCGGTTTTCAAAGTAAATGTTTTAAAATAGAGGCAATATGAAAAATTCAACGAAAAATTCAATTATGGTATTTGTCGCATTACTTCTTCTGACAGTTTTATCGCGGTTCACATCTCATATGTGGAATTTCACTGTTTGTGGTGGCGTTTTTCTTTTTGCCGGTGCTTACTTCAAAGACAAAAAAGTTTCTTTCGCATTGATGTTATTAGCAATGCTGATCAGCGATTCAATCATCGGTTTCCATAATCAAATGCCGCTGGTTTACTTGAGCTACGCAATCGTTGTAGCGCTTGGCTTGTTCGTTAAACAATCTGCGCCGCGCTTGCAGGTCTTAGGACTTTCATTTTTAGGAACTTTTTTGTTTTTCCTGATTACAAATTTCGGTGTTTGGTTTGGAGGTACGATGTACCCGCAAACAGTCGCAGGACTCGTGGATTGTTACATGATGGGTTTGCCATTTTACCGCAATCAATTGACCAGCGATCTTTTCACGAGCTTAGCGCTTTTTGAAGTCGCTAAATCAGTCGGCATCTGGGCCGAACAAAAAGCTAAAGCCTAATATTTTCAATTACTTTGGTTTTTTTAAAGAAGCGTTCATGCTGCGCACTTTAGATTTTTGTTTCAATTGAAACTGACGCGTGTGTTTTAAAATCTTCTCCGTATCAACAGATAAAATACGCGCCGCCAGTAAACCGGCATTATAAGAGTTATCAATCCCCACCGTCGCGACCGGAACTCCGCTCGGCATTTGCACAATCGACAAAAGCGCATCCAGACCATTTAAATTATTAACACTCACGGGTACGCCGATCACCGGCAGGGGAGTCACGCTAGCCACCATACCTGGCAAGTGAGCCGCACCACCAGCGCCCGCGATAATCACACGGAAACCTTTCAGGTGAGCTTCTTTTGCGAACTCAATCATTTCTTCAGGCGTGCGATGAGCCGAAATAATTTGAGTTTCAAACGGAATTGAAAATTCAGACAAGGCCTCTTCAGCTCTTTTCATCAACGGATGGTCGGTCAGGCTTCCCATGATAATCGCCACCAGTGGTTTTTGTTTTGGCCTCGGCTTTTTTGAGGTTTTCGTCTTCATATCAGAATTCCTTTGCGTTCGCTGAGTGCGCGCTTCAACAGCTCTTTTTTATTTCGGCCGATGTAGTTGATGTGTCCCATTTTACGCTTAGGGCGATTTTCAGTTTTTTCGTACCAGTGAAGAGCGCCCGTCGGAAATTTTTTTATTTGCGGAATACGTGTTGATTGCCCCAGTAAATTGACCATGACAAAGGCGGGCTGTTTTAATAAAATTTCAGGAAGTTCAAGACCCAAAATACAGCGCAGGTGCAGTTCGAATTGATCTACGTTCAAGGCCTCTTGTGAAAAGTGACCGGTGTTGTGGACCCGAGGGGCCACTTCGTTAATGACCAGCTCTGATCCGAAATCAAAAAGTTCAAAAGCAATAACGCCGACATAATTTATTTTTTTTAAAAATTCAGAAATCTGCGCTGTCAGTTTTTTCTGGGCCGGGTGTTGTACGGGGCCCAGGACGTAGTCACACTGATTGCTTTTTTGCACGGACTGAATCATCGGCAAAACCGCGATTTGTCCGTTCAGGCTGCGCGCAAAAATCAAACACTTTTCAGATTTAAACTGCACTAAGGGCTCAACTATAAACTGCGATTCTTCGCCTTTGAAATTATTTTTAAAAATTGTCAGATGGCTGGCGGTTTTAATGATAAACGTGCCGTAACCGTCGTAACCGCCCATACGTTTTTTTAAAACCATTTTGCCGTTAAAAGCCTGGTAAGCCAAATCGAGGTCATCACGCGAATTAACCTTCACGTGCCCCAGCGTTGGTAAATCGTAATCAAACAGCAATTCTTTTTGCTGTAGACGGTCCTGCATGCGCCCAAGACAGTTCAGATTAGGCCAGATTTTAACATGAGGTTGGCCTTTAATGCATTTTTCAAGCATATAGGCCGGGATGAATTCGCTTTCGAAAGTGACCACATCGGCCAATCTGAACAAAATGCGGATATCTTTGATGGATTGGGTTTTGCCCTTGTACCAGCGGTTTGCGGACTGAACGGCCGGATCTGAAATTTTTTCAGACATCACGATCGTGTGAAGGCCCATTTGGCGAGCCTTCAGCGCCATCATGCGCGCGAGTTGACCTCCGCCTAGAATAACAATCGTTTTTTTGTAAAGAGCAGAAGCTGATGGCATAGGACATTGAATACTTTTATTCTTGAAAAATAAAGTGTAAAAGATCTTTATTATGCGCAATGTGACTGACTTAAATTTTCCACTCTGTTTAGCCCCGATGGTCGGTCTAACCCACGTGGCTTTGCGCCGGGTGATTCAAGAGTATCTGCCACAAAATGCAACAACCCATTGGCCCACCGAAATGCTGAATTCAAGACGCGTTCCGGGTGAAAACCTGAAAACGACTCCCGAGACCTTGCGCCGTGATGCTGAAACCCACCTTGTGCCGCAAATTCTGGGTAACGAAGAAAAGCCAATCCGTGAAGCGGTGGCCAGGCTGACCAACGAATGGGGAGCGGCCGGTATCGACATCAACATGGGTTGCCCCGTTCAAAAAGCCCTGAAGCATAACTACGGTGTTTCGTTGATGGGTGACATGAGGTATGCCGCGCAAGTAGTTGAAATAACGAAAAAGAATTCAACTGTACCCATTTCAGTGAAGCTGCGTGCGGTGGGCAGCACGCAAAGTGTTCCTGAGCTGATTAAGTTCGTTCAGTGTCTTGTCGACAGCGGCGCCGATTGGATTACCCTGCATCCGCGCACCGCCGAACAAAAGCGCCGCGGTCAGGCCGATTGGTCCCAAATCACTGAACTGAAAAAAAACATTAAAATACCGATTATCGGCAACGGTGACATTCAAACAGTTAACGATGTCATCAATATGTTAAATCAAACAAACGCTGACAAAGTCATGGCGGGCCGGGCATTGGCGGCTAGACCATGGATGTTGTGGCAGTTGGGTGAAAAGCTCGGGTTTGAAACTCCGACGGGTTTTGAAGGTCTTAAAGCTCCAAGCACACCCGAAGAAGAAGGCCGCGAATACGGCCGCTCACTTTTACGACTCATTGATTACTGCGAAGAGCATTTCATGCAAGAGGCGGGCGCCACTGAATCACTGACCATGCGAAAGGTACAGTTTTACGTTCGCACCACGCATGTGTGGCTTGAATTCGGCCATTCGCTGATGGCCAAATGCAGTAGTTGTCAAAACCTCGCGCAGTTGCGCGAAGCCGTGGCTCTTTTCTTTGAAATCCCGCAGAGCATGAGCGCGCGCACTGAGTTGCGCCAGTAAAGACTTGTCTTTTGCTTAAAGAAGAATACAAATTGAAGTCATGTCGGGAAAAAAATTTATTTCAATATTTTTAGTCATCATGGTCGTCAGTGCGGTCGGTCTATCTCTTTGGATCAAGCAGGGTTACGATTCGCGGCCTGCGGCCAAAGTTGACGGGGCTGCGGTCACTGAATCCTGTGCGGCCGCAAAGGCTGTGATGAATCAGTTTATTGAACTGGATTATAACGGCAAAACCACAGCACGTTCAGCCGATGTTGAACTCACACGCGAATCTGTCGTAGCTGGTTGTCGTGAAGATGCGCCCGACCAAGTTGAAGTGATCGTTGCACACGCGGTTTATGGTTCTCTTGCAAGCGGTTACACCAAAGAAGAAGTCGAAAAAGTTCTAATGAATGAACCGAAACAAACGCAAAGTCGCGTTTCACTTATTAACCGTTCAGGTGCCTGGACAATTGAACCGGCCACAGTTTACGGTCCGCATGTCAGCGTTGAAGCGGCCCGCGCACAGGCTCGCTAATTAACCGAAAACTAACGGATCAAATCCGCCATCAAGATCTAATGCCTTCAAGTCGTCGTAGCCGCCTACAAATTTTTCTCCGATAAAAATCATCGGCACTGTTTGGTGACCGGTTTTATTTCTCCACTCCATCAGTTTGTCGATATCATTTGTGAGATCAACGACCTCAACTTCAGCGCCTTTGTTTTTGAAAAAGTTCAAAGCGCGGTCGCAGTAAGGGCAGGGAGTCTTCTTAATCATTTTGATTTGTGCTATTTGTTTCATATTTCAAAGATAACAGACACCTTCACCGGAAGCAATTTTGATAACTACAATTGATAAACCCATAGGCACGCGCACTATGGGGGTTTCATTTCGTTCAATTAAGTTGTTTAGAAAACAAAATTCCGTAAAACCGATGTTAGTTGGATACGCGCACCTGTTGGAGTGATGGAGAAGAACGGTCAGGTGCCAGGCTGGCGGGCGATCGACCGTCAGACTGAGGCGGAAGATTGGAAATCTGTTTTACTGGTCCAACAATCGGTGCGTTAAGCAGTTTAGCAATAGCTTGCATATCTGCATTGACATTGGCTTGTGCGGCCTCAGCCACTTCTCTAAAACAGGTGATTTCGTTTTGCAGGCTGGTTTTCATTGAGGCATCTTGTTCATTTGAGGCCCTCATGCTCATTTCGTAAATTCGATTTTGTGCTTTTCTGAGCATATCGTAATCTATGTTACGTAAGGCCATCAACGGACGAAGTTCATCAACTGAGTTGATGCGTAAGTTGAGGAGATTCTTCATATATCCACAACTTGATTGATATGGCGGTTCAATCGGGCGAACAGGCGGAAGTGGTTGTTCTGGAATTTTCACAATTGGCGGCTCGGTTGGGCGCGGCGGAGATACCGGTGGTTGCGGATTATTTACAACCGGTCGATCAACCGGTACGGGCGGCAAAGTAACGATCGGCTTTGTTCCGTCAACCGGTACGGGTGGTAGTGTAACGATCGGTTTTGTCCCTTCAACCGGTACTGGCGGCAAAGTGTCGATCGGCTTTGGACTTCCGACAAAGCCGCCGCCACCACCACCAGAAGTTGGCGGTACGGATGGGTCAACCATCGTCAATGAACTCTTTGGAGGTTCAACATTAGAAGATGCACCCGTATCCAGTGCCGAAGCGTGAAATGAAAAAGTAAACGCGATTAGAGCAATAGTATTTTTAAGCATTAGATTCCCCACCTTGTGCTGTTTTAAATTCTAGATCAAATCGGACAAATTTCAATTTTACTAAAGCGATTCTCATTTAAGTACAAAAGTTAACGAAATTTTTCAGCTATTGAGACACTGAGGTCGTTTTTTTTCATGATTAATTTAGTTAGAAGTACGGACCGCGACAGCCTTTTCAGAAGTATTTGCCGGGATCCGCTTGATTGTCGCATCAGTTTCGGATGGTACTAGCCGCGTACTAGTATCTGATTTAGTTCCGCACCAGTTGACCGGTTTCGGTTTAACCAAAACCTGCTTTGGCGTGTCGTCCACAATCTTCGGCATGGTGTCGACAAATGGTTCGGGCTGACTTTGGGTCAAAACCTTATTCAGCATTTCAACAGCAAGAAGAGAAGCTTGCATAAAACCGGATTGAGATTTATCGGCGACTTCTTGTAGACACGACACTTCATTCTGCAAACTGTTCTTGAGAGTTGAATTACTACTCGCTGATGATATCAAATCCGCGATCAACTGAAGTTGTCGTTGTGCATCTTGTGTCAATTCAGAATGGAAAACTCTTTCGGCCAACATCGCCTGGTAGCTTTGGCCGGCAGCATTATGCGAATTGAGTCGGTTTTTTAATTCACCGCAACTGAATCCACGTGTCGAAATCTTGAAGTCACTCGTGCGGGGGCTCTTGTAAGGCCCGGCTTGCGGGTTAACGTCCGGCAGCTTTGCAACAGGCGGCGGCTTCGGGGGCGGCTTTTGTTCGATGCTGAGGCTAAAAGCTGCCGTTGAAAATAATAGACTTAACCCGAATATCACAAAAATAATTTTTTTAGACATAGCTTGTCACCCCACCGATTTCAAGAATATTCTTTTTTCAGTCTATTGCGAATTTTTTTGAGCAAGTTCTCAATTTGAGCGAATCGCTGTCGACTAGTTTGACAGTGAAGTCATCTTTTCAAGCTGCAATTGAAACTGGCGTGGGTCTTTGATGATTTTGATTTCGTTGAATAGAGCATCGAATTCAGCATGCTCTGTGGCCAACTGTTTCAACCACTGCTTCGTGCGTGAAATAGCAAATTCGGCATGGCGATGCTCTTGACTCGAACGATAAAAGCGCGGCAAAAGAAATTTCGTTGATCTTGAAAATTCGACAGCACTCATTTTCTGAAGCGGTAAAGTTTGAGCGGCTGTCTGTTTGATTTGTTGAAATAAA
>JANPAD010000514.1:0-2206 GCA_031429735.1 Bdellovibrio sp.
GTTTCACTATGAGAACAGCATTGGAATAACTCGACTTTCCGGTGTCTTGAAAAAAGGTTTTCTTGGCTCCAATTTTGAAATACCTGTAATTGGAAGGGTAAACCTTCACAAAGGGAGATGTTATGATCATCAGTCAAAATAGAATTTCGAAAATGACCCAAGTTGTTTTCATGTCACTTTTCATGGTGATGGCGGCCTCATGCGATAAGCCTCAACGGGCCGTACGCGCCACCGTGAAGACACAACAAAATATCATTTCTCCGGGGCCGAGCAGTCAGGCCCAGCAACAAGCTGAAGCCATGAATGTAAATTACTCAATTGCAACCATCGAGGTGCCTAGCACGACAACTGCCGGCTACACAGTTAAAATTGAATTGAAAAATCCTGCAGGCGAATACTTGCCAATCACCACACGTCACGAAAACGGCAATAATCTGGCTGATGGTGTCTATAATGACAGCGGACGAGGGCTTGTGGTTCACATTGAGTCTCGTTGTTCGAACAATCAATGTAACCAATACACTTTGCTGGTCACCGTATTTAAAAATAACACGGCAGTTTATCAATCATACGCTAATTCATATGCAGACGACTGCCGATTCAGCGTAGTTATGTCGACAGCTAGCTTTGGTGAGATGTACCGCGATATCGGTGTGGCTGAATCAAGAAATTCAAACATTAAACCCGTAGGTGATATCGACAATTGTCCGAAAAATTAGAAATCAAACTTGAAAATTAATATCAAAAAAAGGGATGATGTAAATCATCCCTTTTTTCTTCTGAAAGAAGATGCGTTGTTTTTCCGGAATGCAGATGGCCTATTCCTCCGGAGATCCGTTATCCACGTCATTGGTCAGCGCTTCTCCGGCCGGCAACATTGGAAGCGGGTCGATCGGCCCGTTCAGGCGTCGGATTTCAAAATGCAGGTGCGGTCCAGAAGAGCGACCGGTATTACCCAAAGCTCCGATAACTTCGCCTTGTTTCACACGTTTACCTTCATAAACCAAAATCTTATCAAGATGTCCATAAAGTGTAGCCCAGTTGCCTTCATCGACCGGATCCAGAGATTCAATCATGATCATTTTTCCGTAACCGCGAAAAGCCGAGCCCGTGTAAATAACGACGCCGTCATTTGAAGCCATAACCGCAGAACCACGGGGAGCCGCCAAGTCGATGCCTTTGTGAGGACGTTTATATCTCTTTGAACCGCGCGGCAGGAAGCCGCGGCTCATTCGGGCTTCCCAAACGGGCCAGTCAAACATGGGTTGCTTTTTCTTTCTCAGAGTTTTTTGTTCGGTTTCGGTCGGCGGCGTAATTTTGATTGCGTTGTTTTCTTTGTCGACAACAATTGAATCGTTCGTTGTAGATAATTGATCATTTTTCGATGATTCAGCTGCAGCTGAATTAGCCGATGGAGCCGTGTCTTGCGTCGTCGGTCGGGTCGCGAGCGTGCATGAACTCAACAAAATCGTTAAAACTAATAGATAGCGAAATTTTGACATAATTCTTTTACTTCTTCTTTGATGCGAGATTTGACCTCGGCATTGTCCGTATTTTTGAGAGTCAGACTGATCCAGTCTGCTATCTTTTTCATTTCAGCTTCTTTCATTCCGCGAGTTGTGAGAGCTGGTGTGCCGATGCGGATACCGCTGGTCACGAACGGAGAGCGCTTTTCATTCGGGACGGTGTTTTTATTAACAGTGATGCCGGCTTCATCCAACGCATTTTCAGCCACTTTGCCTGTCAGAGCCGCAAAAGGCTCTTTACTTTCTGCTAAATTGACCAGCATCAGGTGATTGTCAGTGCCTCCGGTGACCAGTGAGAAACCGTGAGACGTCAACGCTTCGGCCAAAGCTTTTGCATTACGAACGACTTGATCAATGTAGGATTTAAAATCAGGATGCAAGGCTTCGCGGAACGCAACGGCTTTAGCGGCGATCACGTGTTCGAGCGGTCCGCCTTGAATGCCCGGAAATATCCTTGAATTAACAGCCTTTGCTTTTTCTTCGGTGTTGGTCAAAATAATTCCGCCACGTGGACCACGTAATGTTTTATGCGTCGTTGACGTGATGTAATCAGCATAGGGCACAGGTGAGGCATGATGTCCGCTGGCTACAAGCCCTGCAAAATGAGCCATGTCGACAAGAAGCTCGGCACCGACTTCATTTGCGATTTCGCGGAATTTAGCAAAATCAAGTGCACGCGG